>NZ_JAHOCB010000005.1:0-114352 GCF_019125875.1 Erysipelatoclostridium sp. MSK.23.31
AAAAAATCACTTGGGAATGGTTTTAGTTTTTTGTGTAACATTTTATTTCCTCCTTTTAAATATACGGTTTTATAGTAATTTAAAACTTAATTATTTTCAATCGGTTTTCCAAAGAAAGAAACAATGTGACATAATTTAAAGAAAATAAGTAAAAAATATGCAACATTGTTGCATATCACTTTAAATATATTTTTTCATATTCGTCATTAAATTGAACAATCGACTGATAATCGTCTGTAAATAACAAAGAAAATAGACAATTAATAATATATTGAGCAGAAACCTGAAAAATCATATCTCTTAATTCAACAAAAGAGCCAATATGAATCGCAGATAAAATTTCATCACAATATCTTGCAATTGGACTATCTTTTCTCCCAGTTATTGCAATAATTTTTATTTCCTTATTTTTATGTAACTCTTGAACAACTTTAAGAATCTTTTCATCTTCTCCCCTACGGCTAATCACAAAAACAACATGCTCCTTTAATTCAGTTAAAGTTAAATAAAGCTGCTGATTTGATGTTGTATAATTATTAGCTATCTTTCTCTCTAAGAAAAATAAATGACATGCATAATCTGCAATACATGCATTTGCATCACTACTAATAAAATCAATATATGTAGTTTTCTTTAGGAGTTCTGCTATATATTCTATTTGTTGTAATGATAATTGATTTTTTGTTTTTTCAATGACATTTTTTTCTAGTTCACTAATTTTATCAACAATTGAAATACTTTTTTCTTTTTCTGTAATTTTAATATCAGCAGCTTGATATTCTTTTAAATCATGAACAAGATGAATTTTAAAATCATTATAATTTTCATATCCAATCTTTTGCACAAACCGGATAATCGTTGAAGCATTTGTATAAGTTTCTTTTGCTAATGCTCTTGCACTCATCTTAACAACATCTTCACTGTGATTTAAAATATACTGACAAATTATATTTTGCGTTTCATTAAATTGCTTACTGTCATTTAGCAGGTCTACTAAATTCATATTAATCACCCACTCATATTTTACAATAAATTTTCTAAAAACCAAACAATTATAATTCTAACTGTAGTTATTTCATTAAAAATATTTAAATTTAATAAACTATCCTAATCTTGAGTAAAAACAATTCTTTTAATTTTACCATTTTCCTCACGTTGAACGCCTCTAGCATAACGAATTTCAGGATAACCAAACCCAACCATTAAACTAATATAATGATCCTCAGGAATTTGCAATAATTTCATTACATTAGGCATATTACCTAGAACTGCCAATGGATAACTCATACATATTGCGCCCAATCCATTTGCATTACATAACAATTCAAAATATGCAGCTGCCATATTAACATCCTGAACAGCACAAGGAATATTTTTTGGTGCATGAGGAATCAAAATATGCGGTGCTCCACAAAAAATAGAGTCTGGCCGAACTGATTTTTCCCATGCCATCATTTGATTATATGAAGTTTTATCAAACCCTTGTGGATATATGCCATTATTAGCTAATTTAATCATTTCATCTCTAACTAATAAGCGAAAATAGTCCATTTCTTTACAATCATCAATAATGGTAAACTCTAACTTTCGCTTATTGCCACCAGTTGGTGCATATTGAATACTCCCCATTAATTCTTTTATAATTTTTTTATCAACATCTTTATTAAGATAACGTCTACAAGCACGACGAGTACGAACCAACGCCGACATCATTTTCCCAGCATCTTGATAATCTGGTAAAGTTACACTATTTTGAGGATCTTTATTAAAAATAGAAATTGCCCCAGTTGGACATACAGCCAAACAATGATCACACTGCCAACATCCATCCCAACCAAAACAATCAATTTCTTTTATTTTTAATTCATTCTTATCATCAAAAATAAACAAATCGCCTGGACAAACCTTCAAACATTTTCCACAATGAATACATTTTTCAAGACTCCATTTAAAATTAGTAATATTCATAAATATTTTCTCCCTTTCAATAGAATTAATTTTATAATTTTTAAGCTACTATTATAATATCAAGTAATTATTGATTAAAAAAGAAGGCACTTTTTTGTTAGAAATGAGATTTATAACACAACTACCGGCTTAGCTCTATCTTGCTTAAATGACTCTAACTATTTATAATAAAATTAACTTATCTAAAGGAGAACAGGACCAATGATAAAAAAAGAAAACTTGCCAGAATGTCCAGTTGCAACAACTGTTGAACTAATTGGAAGCAAATGGAAATTATTAATTCTGAAATATCTTCTTAACAAAACAATGCGTTATAATGAATTGAAAAGAGAAATTGATGGAATATCTCAAAAAGTCTTAACCTCAACCTTAAAGTCAATGGTTGAAGATGGAATCGTGATTAGAACATCCTATCCAGAAGTCCCACCACGTGTTGAATATAGTTTAAGTGAAATTGGTGAAAGTATGCGACCAGTAATCGACGTAATGGCTGATTGGGGAAATACATATAAAAATAAAAAATAAATTTGTGATATATCAAAAATGATTCACATATGCCATTATTTCCACAAGAGTTAATATAAAATACATATATGATTTTAGTATTTAAAACTAATTGACCAATTTCAAAGATGTTAGTATCCTATTTACTTTTATTTAAATTCAAATTACTATTGTAACTTAGCCACAATAATAGTCAATAATTTTATTTAATATGTCTCTCATTTATACAATGACTATCAAAAATAATGAATATTTGTTAAAATCAAATAGTAAGAGGTGATTAACTATTGTAAATCAAACGATTTATAAAAAAATTTATATATAGATATCAAATAACACCAAAAAGGAGTTTTTCAACTCCAAAAAAATTAATAGTGACAACTATTGATTATTATTTTAATAATTTGGAATCAAAATCCATGCCGTTTTTTCTAGGTAAAAAATGATACGGATAAGTTTTCTAGCAAACGTGAGTCTGTGCAACTCGCCAGTGTTTTCCTTCTTTGATTGATAGTCATATATAACAGGATTGTTTAATGCAAAAGTATCTACAACATTCATGATAATTTGACGAAGATGAGAAGAGCCATGTTTTGCCATGTGACCTTTAAAATTATCTTGTCCAGACTCATTTCTGAATGATTCCAGCTTCAATATCTTTTATTTTAGCATTAATATTTTTGTAGATTTCAAGCAAGGTGCTATGACTGGTTCGAAGTAGGTTTGTAGTCAACGGTCGTAAGATATCAAGGAATCAAAACAGAATCAATCTTATCAGTTTTAGTTTTCCTAAGAGTTGAGGCTTTGGAAAATTGTTTGATTAAAAAAGAATTAATCTCCATAAAGTCAAAATTGTAGGCTTTGAGGAATTGTTTAAGGCTGCTTCCATAATGACCAGTGGCTTCAAAACCTATTTTTATTTTTTGATTCTTATCCAAAAAATTTAAGAATAAGAAGCAATTGATTGAACCCATTCTAGTTATTAACGAAAGTAAAAGAATGACGAATGGCTTCACCATTATGATCATGAATGAAGCAGTCATGCTTGTATTTAGCAATATCGATACCAACTAAATAAGTTATAAAAAACCTCCATAAAATAATTCGCACTGTCAGTAAGACCACAAGTTTTTTCTTCATGTATTCACGTTGTTCATAAAGCATCGAGTGCTAATTAACTTAATCAACAATTTGAAAAAGAACTGTGGCAGGTATAACCTCTAAACAGTCAAGCTGTAGAAAAATAGGGACAAATCCACAGTGCTAATAAAATTATATCATCATTGGCCCTGGATGATATAAATGTATATAAGGGCAGAAAGGAGAATACTCAACTTAGTGACCTAAATTGAGTATACGTGATAAAATGGAAATAACAATGGAAATCTTATATAATATCTTAGATGCTTATGCTTATGAAATAGTCTTCGTTGATCGAAATCATATTGTACGCTATATGAATAAAACCGCAAAGCAAAGATACGGCTCAAGAGTTCAAGTTGGCAATAGTTTATTCAATTGTCATAATGAAAATTCAAAGAAAAGAATTGAAGAATTTCTAGAACGCGCCGATGCTGGTGAAGAAGAAATGTTTGAAGTTCTTAATGGTAAAACTGGAGAAAGAGAGTTTTTCGTTCCTGTTAAAGATGCATCAAAAAAAGTTATTGGCTATTTTGAAAGACATGAAATGTTCTGGTCAAAAGACAAACCAGAGGCTCCTATATTTGAATATTGGAAATCAAAAAATTAAATAAAAAAGACAGCAATATATCTTACTATCTTCTAAATATACATTTTGTATTCTATTAGAAAAGAAATTCATATGACTGTCTTTTTATTTGTTTTAAATGATTAACCCCCTACCATAAATTTCTAATTATTATTTTATAATGGCAAGTCTTTTTTTGAAACCATATAATACCGATTATATATAAAATAATTGCAATTAACAGCATAGCCATTAATCCGCTTTTATATCCACTACCTTCTAAAATACTTTTTGTATCATATAAAGTATTAAATGTAATATATTTCAAAAATTCTAAATTTTCTGACAACTTTATCAACATAATTACTACAAAAATACAACGGAATACCTGACCCAAACATCAATGAGTTCTTAGAAGTATTAAATATACATGATGAACAAAAACATATACCGCTTATTCCCAGCTGATACAAAAAAGCACCTAAATTTATCAATAAAAATGTATCAATATCAAGACCAGACAGTTTCGCAGCAAGATGTTCTCAAAAAAATATTTTTGATTTCATCAAACGGAGTTTTTAATTCATTAAAACAAGAACTTGATAATTTATATGAAAACAATGATATTTTAACGTGAAAAATCTTATATTCTGCATAATAAAAAGCCTAGTTGAAATTGCTGAATGCATATTCAATCAAGACTTTTTATCAAAAACAATTATTTAGAACATTCTTTAACAAGAAATTCATAATGATCCTCATATAGATCTAAAATAATATATGTTAAGGGCAATGAGAAACGTTTTTTTCCACAACTTCCAGGATTTAAATATAATGTTCTACCTTTTTGATAACATGCTAATTGATGTGAATGTCCATAAATATAAAAATCAACATCCTTTTTAGTGTCTAATTGATGAACCAAATAAAATGAATAACCTCCAATATTAAAATATTCTTCTTCATTCAGACTCAGCTTGTCATTATTCCCCTTTACAACAAATACCTTTGTAATTGTTTGTAGACGCTCCAATATTTTTATATCAACTATATCACCAGCATGAATAATATAATCACATTGTTTCAGTTCATTTAACACTTCTTCTTTTAATATGTCATGTGTATCAGCAATCACTCCTACTCTAATCATTATCATTTCATCCTTTCCCAAAATAGCAAACGCCTCATCTTCCATATGCTTCTTTTCAAAAATTAATATAACAAAGTTATTCTATATTTACAATCACTCATATCATGAAAAATAAAGTATCCAATATAAATACTTAAAAAATTTAATATTAGCATATTTCAATCGGGAGGAATACAAATCAGCTGAATTTATTCTATGAAACCCCTTCCTTTAATGCTATAATCATAACAAACAAGAAATAATAGACTTTATTTCCTGTTTCATAAATTTATTCTAAGGAGTAAGTAAAAATGAGTTTAATCGATAATTTAAGTAATGAGAAACTTTTTACAAAAAGTGAGATCGAAGTCATCAATTTTATTAAAGAAAATCCCAATCTAGTCTTAAATATGACAATTGGAGAATTAGCTAACCAAACATTTTCGTCAAATACAACAATTATAAGAATTTGTAAAAAACTAGGATTTAATGGCTTTAGAGATTTCAAAATAGAATACCTAAGAAATATCGAATCTTTAAAATATCTAAATAACGAAACTGATTTCACTCTACCTTTCCAAGAAAATGAACCAACCTGGCAAATTATTAACAGTATTTCAAATGTCTATAAAGATAGCATTAATCTAATTAACAGTGAATTAAATATTGCTGAATTAGAAGATATTGTAGAAGTTCTTGATACTAGTCCACGAACTTTTGTTTTTGGAATTGGTGATTCTAAAATTACAGCGATGAATTTTATAAATAAGCTAGTTAAAATTGGTAAATTTTTCATTTTGACAACTGAAAATAATGAACAGGAATCTTTTTGTAAAGGAATCACTAAGGATGATTGTTGTTTATTTATCACTTATGATAAAAATGAATCCTATAAAGCCTGTTTAAAAATTCTTTTTCAAAAACGCTGCAAGATCATTGTCATTACTTCTAACTGTGACAATCCATTAGTCAAATATAGCAATTATCATATAATTATTCCTCATAAAGAAAAAGATGAAAAAATTGCTACTTTTTATTCACAACTTGCATTTAATTATATTCTTAGTATTATCTATTCACTGATTTATAAAAGAAATAAACACTAATAACTTACATAACATAAAAACGATAGTCTTTAATCACTATCGTTATCTATGTTATTTTTTAATAAAAAATCATGTAATTCCTTATCCGTTAAATCTTTTATTTTTGTTTGATAATAACGCATTGTATCTTTAGTTTTATTGCTGATATAAGCATTATAATCGATTTTTTCATTATAAATACCGTAGAATTCATATACATATGCCATCCCACCTTGTTCACTGATACTCTTTTTAAATGTTTTAATAATATTTTTTAAATCAAGGCTAGTATCAATATAAAGAAAAACCTTTGGCCCAACGTTTTTAATTTTATAGATTGCTTTAATTCCTTCATAATTACGATTGTTTATCCACTCTAAAAGTTTTTTATATCTTGCTGCAATTAATACAATAACCATAATTTATAATTCTCCATTCCTTATTACTATTACTCTAATCTCAAATATCTTATATTTTACACTATATCAAATTAAAAAACATTATTTTTTCATATATCCAAAAAAACATCTCGGATTGAGATGTCTTTAATAAAATATCTATCATAAATACTGATGTATTTTTATTATTCACTAAATTATAAAATTATTTTACTTTTTAGTAACTAGTTGGTAACTTTCATCTAATAATTTTTCTACTTGTGTTATCTGGACAGTACGATCAAGTAAAATACTGATCCAATGCTTTTTATTCATATGATAAGCAGGAAAATAATGAATATGATCAATTAAGGCATTGATTTTTTCAGGTGTATTTTTAACATTTAAAATATCTACTTTTCCTTCTTTATCAATATTTAAACATCGATATGGGATATTTATAATCAATCCATACCATTTTTTAGTTTCTAATATTTTTAAGGTAGCTGACATTGGATCACGTGTCCACGGATAATCTGCTTCAGTTTGATATTTATCATTTACATAAGCTAATATCTTTTTTCTAATACTAATTGGTTTAAAGCATGATTTTAAGATTTCATCCGTTAAACTTGCAACTTCTTCCTTTATCAGTGCAGTATAGCCCCCAACTACATTTTTTATATAAAAAGGTAAAAATTTTTCACCGTTATTTTCAAACACATCAATGTTGAAGCAACTATTACTTATTTCAAAACGAGCATAAAATTCATTGTTTTTCAAAGTTTTTTCAACAATAAAAAGATTATCAAGACGTTTGAATCCATATTTTACTAGGGCATCTTCTTGCATATAATAATTATTAAGTACCTCATCTCTATCCATGATCTAGTCCCCCTATAATTCATCGTTACTATAACATTATAGCGTATCTAGTCATTGTTTTATAGTCAATCTTATCTTACTTATATTTCTTTAACGGGTACATCTTATTGATAATATTTTTAAACCACTCAATATTTTCTATTACTTGTAAAGATGTAATAGTACCTTGAGGTTTATCTAATAACCGCCAATGACATGGTAATGTTAGTTCTAAAAAAGTATAGCCGTTGGCTTCAAGTTGGTGTCCAATTGCCTCTTTCATATAACGCTTTACTTCAGTAATTCGTTTAATATCTGTAAAACTTCCACGAGCAACTAATGCAGCGTCTTTTGAAATACATAGTATTTCGCAAAGATCTATAGCATATTCATCAGAAGTTGGTTTTAATTTTAAATTAGAAAAATAATTAAGCATGTGAAAAATAGTAATTGGTGTATTATCAAGTTCTTTAAAATCACTGATTGCTTGTTTATGCTGCCATGGCTCTTCATCAGTATAATATACAACAACTATCTTTTCTGGATGATTATGTTTATACTCTAACGCATCTTTAAGATAATTATCACTTCCGTAAATTTCTACGTTTATTTCAAAACGGGCATCTTTTGATTTAAATATAACTAATTTATTCTCAAGTTTCATCGCTTCACAAACCTCTGCCAATAGCCGCTCAATCATCCCTTGATAACAACCTGTATGAAAAGGAATCGTCACTCCCTTTAATAACACGGGAAAAGTACTCTTTTCTTCATTTTTAAACTCAATTGCAAGATATGGGCAAACCTGTTGACAAATTTGACACCTAGGACACCTAGTGCATTTATCAAAATCTGTGATTACACAATGACCATTAGAAATTTTTAAAATTTTTTGTGGACAATTAATCGTACAAATTCCACAACCTGTACATCTATTTTGATTATAAACTCGTTTCAACATTATCATTATCCTCCGTGTTTATTAGATTTTTACCCTTACTAGCAATTACTTGTTGATACCAGTAAAAAGATTTTTTCTTAGTTCGAGTTAATGTTCCATTGCCAAAATCATCTAAATCAACATAAACAAAACCATATCGCTTTTTCATTTCACCAGTACCCGCCGAAATAATATCGATTGGTCCCCACATTGCATAACCAAAACAATTTACTAAATCAATCTCAATTGCTTCTTTCATTGCTCGAAGATGTTCTTGTAAATATGAAATTCGATAATCATCAATAATTGTGCCATCCTTTTCTATTTGATCAATCGCTCCTAATCCGTTTTCACTAATAAATAAAGGAAGTTGATAGCGATCATACAATTGATTTAAAGAATAACGTAAACCAACAGGATCGATCTGCCAACCCCACTCAGTCGTTGTTAAATATGGATTTTTCCCGCCAGAAGATAAATTTCCCTCTACCATCTCAATATCAGCTACGCCTTCAACAGCAGAAAAATAATAACTAAAACTAATATAATCAACTGTTCCTTGAAGCAAAATTTCTTCATCACCGGCTTCAATTACTAAATGACCATTACATTTTTTTAAATAAGATTTACAAGTATTTGTATAGTAACCTCGCACCTGAACATCACCAAAATAATATGTTGGTAATAGCTTTTCACGGGCAATCACTTGATCTGTGGGATTACAAGTTGCCCCATAGGTACAAGGGTATAATAACATGTTTCCAATCATAAAATTAGGATTAATTTTATGTCCTTCTATGACAGTTAAAGCACTTGCCAGCAGCTGATAATGAGCAACCTGAAACTTAACTTGATTTAAATCTTCATCTTGCTGATAGATAATTCCTGCCATATGCCATGGTCGATCAGTTAAAAAGAGTGCATTGATTTCATTAAAAGTCATCCAATATTTAACTTTATTTCGATATCGTTCCATGACCGTCTTTGCATATCTAACCGATAATTCAACTAATTTTCGATTTCTCCATCCCCCATATTTTTTTACTAATGATAACGGTAATTCAAAATGATGCAAAGTAACAATTGGTTCTATCCCATATTTGATTAATTCATCAAATATTTTATCATAAAATTCTAATCCAGCTTCATTACATTCCAAGTCATCTCCATTTGGAAAAATCCGCGACCAGGCAATTGACATTCTAAAACATTTAAATCCCATCTCCGCCATTAAATCAATATCCTCTTGGTAATGATGATAAAAATCTGTAGCTATATGACTTGGATAATAAGTATCTTTATGCACATATTCATGAATTTCCCTGATTTTTCCATGTCCTGCTCCCAACTCAACATCATTAATACTAAGACCTCGACCATCTAAATTATATCCACCTTCATATTGATTAGCAGCACTTGCACCACCCCATAAAAAATTACTATCCATGCTTATTTCCTCCTCGACATTATAAATTTTATCAAGTTATTTTAAAAGACTAAAGAATTAAAGGAAATGTTGTATCAAGATTACGCTTTTTAATAAATTGAAATAAAAAAAGCGGAATTACGTTCCGCTTTGAGTATTATCTTCTTTCATTATCTCTAACGTAGACTCCCGTCCCACCTCTGCTTGTTTCGAGATTGCAATTCGTCGAGCTAAATTATCATCATACATTAAATTAAAATAACATGAATACAAAATATCAAGAATTAGTTTAATACTATTTTCATTAGAATATCCAGCAATTTTTGAATATAATTTTTCGCGAGTTGAAATATGAAGGACAACATCAGCATATTTTTTTAGCTCATTATCCCCTAAACTTGTTATTGCAATAATTGGCACGCTTCTTCCTTTTAAAGTCCTAGCCAAACTACATAAATTATGAATTTCTCCTGAATACGAAATAATGATTATGCAATCATTATTTTTAATTACCGCAGGTAAAAATAACTCTTCACCATTAGTGTTACAAATATTAACATTTTTTCCAATTCTAAGCATGTCTAATTTAAAAATTTGTCCCAATAATAAAGAATAAGAAATTGCCGCTAAATGAATTTGATTGGCCTTCTGCATAATTCGAAGAGCTTTTTGTAAATTATCATGCTCTAGCAAAGCTAATGTATCTGATAATGTCTCTTGTGCAAGTAATGTTACTTTACTTGCAATTTTTTGAATATTATCAGTTTTAACAAATGGGAAATTGGGATCAATATTCTTAAAATGAGTATCTAAATAATAAACTTCTTTTAAAAAATCAGCCTTAAAATCTTCATAACCATGATATCCCAATTTTTTGGCTAATCTGATAATCGTTCCCGTTGATGTATATGTTGCTACAGCTAGTTCCTTGATTGTCATATCCTTTATATTACTTCTTTTTTCCAGAAGATAATCAGCAATTAATTGTTGGCTTTGAGATAATCTTGCACGTTCTATTTTTTGTTCAATCAACATATATTTCCACCTCATCTAATTTTATTCTATTATAAGTAATGATAATAAGCAAATATTGAATATAATAAAAATAAAAGAACTAAAAAGTCAACTTAGACCTTTTAATTCTTCTATTATAGCCTATTTTTCAAAATGAGCAGCCACTTCTTGAAGTCCTTCAATAATATTTAAATGTTGTGGACAAACATTCTCACATTGACCGCATGCAATACAGTCACTTGCTTTACCAAACGTTTTTGTCAGATTTGCATAATATTCGCCTTGTGGAGTCCAGCCCTTTTCTGCTACTTCTTGTAAATCTGCATTATATAATGAAAAATATTTTGGAATATTAATATTCATTGGACAACCATCTGTACAGTACGAACATCCCGTACAAGGAATTTTTATAGTAGAATTAATAGCTGCAACTGCTTTATTAATAAGTTTGTATTCCTTGTCATTTAAAGGTTTAAAATTAGCCATATATTCAGTATTATCTAACAATTGTTCCATATTAGACATACCACTTAATACCATGACTACATTATCTAGACTAGCAACAAAACGAATCGCCCAAGATGGAATTGAACTTTGTGGAGCATAGTCCTTAAACATTTTCGTAACTTCCTCAGGCACATTTGCTAATGTTCCACCTTTAACCGGCTCCATTACAATAACTGGCTTATGATGTTTTGTCGCAACTTCATAACATTTACGAGATTGTACTCCTGCACTATCCCAATCTAAGTAATTGATCTGTAATTGAACTAGTTCAAATTCAGGATGCTCAGTTAAAACTTTATCCAGTAACTCCGGCCCATCATGATAAGAAAAACCTATTTTCTTTACTAACCCTTGTTTTTTCTTTTCAACAATCCAATTAAAACAATCTAATTCATTATAAGTATCAATACTATGGGTATTAATATCATGCAATAAGTAATAATCAAAATATTCTACCCCTGTCTTTTTTAGCTGCTCATTGAAAATGCGATCACGATCTTCTTTTGATTTTAAAAATCCTGCATGTAATTTTGTTGTTAATGTAAAACTATCACGAGGATAGCGGTCCACTAATGCTTCTTTAGCAGCATTCTCACTTGCAAAACCACAGTACATCCAAGCTGTATCAAAGTAAGTAAATCCCCTTTCCAAAAATAGATCAACCATTTGCTTTGTTTGTTCAATATCAATCTTCGCTGGATCATTAGGATCCAATGAAGGTAAACGCATTAAACCAAATCCCAATTTCTTATTATCCATATTTTGCCCTTCCTTTCAAAACTATTATAAGCCTTAAAGCATACTTTAGCGCAAGAATTTTTTTAAAGATAATATAAATTATTTACTAATACAAAGACAGCATTTTTGCTTATTTATCATTTCAAATTTTTTTAGTGCAGCTTCTATTAAATTATATTGATAATCATAAATATTTAGCAATAAAATTGAAAAATCCTGCATAATTTCATAATTATCAAATTTTTTAAAAATAAAATAATCTGCTTCTAATTCCTTAATTAATAAATGACATTGATTAGATGGTACTATAATTGTAATTACTTTCATCTCAATACTCCTCCATAATTGTTCAAATAATACTTTATTTCAATTATAAAACTTATAGTGAACTATAAGTCAATTAGAAATATTCGACTATAGCTTCATCCTATAGCCAAACAGCTTTTTTTAGTATTATAAAAGTATGCCATTTTTCTTTATAATATTTATATTAAAATAAAAGGAGAACAAAAATATGTTGAAGATAAAATATGATATTGTTGGTTCTTTTTTAAGACCTGAAAAAATCAAAGAAGCACGAGCAAAATATTTTAATCAAGAGATTGATCTAAAAACACTTAGAAAAATTGAAGATGATGAAATTGCTAAACTTGTCGATAAACAAGTTGCTCATGGACTAAAAATTGTCACTGATGGCGAGTTTAGAAGAAGATGGTGGCATTTGGACTGGTTAAAAGAATTTAATGGCTTTACAACTCAACATCTTGATAAAACGAGAAATGGTGTAACAAATCACATTGAATTAGGAATGATCAACGGTAAAATAACCTATGATAAAGATAAATATCATCCAGAAATCGAGGCTTGGGACTACTTATTCAACCTAGTAACAAAATATCCTGGAATTGAGGCCAAAAAATGTATCTCTGGACCAAATATGATCTTAGTTGATCATTTTCTTCAATTAGGTTTAAAAGAGGTACCATATTATAATGGTGATATTGATGCTCTTATCGATGATATTGGAAAAGCATTTCAAATTGCAATTAAAGATTTATATGATCATGGTTGTCGTTATTTACAAATTGATGATACATCATGGACCTATATGATTGATGATAATTTCCTTTTAAAAGTAAGCTCACTTGGATACAAAAAAGAAGATATTTTAGAATGGTTTAGAAAAGTATCTACAAAAGCATTAGAAAATAAACCTATTGACATGACCATTGCTAACCATTTTTGTAAAGGAAATTTTAAAGGCTATCCTCTTTTTTCTGGTTTATATGATACTGTTGCCCCTATCATTTGTCAAATCCCATATGATGGCTTCTTTGTAGAATATGATGATGAGCGTTCAGGTTCATTTACACCATGGGCACGATTAAAAAATACTAATGTTACTTTTGTAGCTGGCTTAATTTCAACTAAAAATCCTAAACTAGAAACATATGATGAAATAAAAACACGTTATTTTGAAGCAAAAAGAATTATTGGTAAAAATATTGCATTATCACCTCAATGTGGCTTCGCCTCTGTTGAAGAGGGAAACTGTATTGATGAAAAAACTCAATGGGCAAAAATAGACCTTTTAGTTTCATGTCAGGATTTTTTATAAATCTTATTAGAGAAACAATTAGTTTCTCTTTTTTATTTTCTTCATTATATAAAAAAACAATTGACTTAGAGTCAAGTCGAGGTTGTATTATATGAAAAACGGAGGAATATATATGTTTAAATTTATTGAACCAAAAATACAATTAGATAAAAAACGGCAAATCTTTACAAATAAGCATCTACGAGCTCTAATCATCCCCTTGATCATTGAACAATTATTGATCTTATTAGTTGGGATAGCTGATACTCTAATGGTTAGTTATGCTGGTGAAGCAGCCGTATCTGGTGTCTCACTAGTCAACCAGTTGAATACGGTCTTCATTCTTGTCTTTACTGCATTAGCATCTGGTGGTGCCGTTGTTGCCAGCCAATATATCGGTAATAAAAACAAGGAAAATGGAGTGTTAGCAGCTAGTCAATTAGTTATGATAACAACAATAATTTCAGTTATTTTATTAGTATTATCGGTTATTTTTCGAGAACAATTACTAACATTATTGTTTGGAAAAGTCGCTCCAGATGTAATGGATGCCTGCTTAAAATATTTAGTTATTTCTGCTTTTTCTTTTCCTGCTTTAGCAATCTATAACAGTTGTGCCGGATTGTTTAGAAGTATGTCTAAAACAAGTGTTATCATGTATGTATCAATCATCATGAATATTATTAATATTATTGGTAATGCTATTGGAATTTTTATTCTTCATGCAGGTGTTGCAGGAGTCGCATACCCTTCACTAATTTCTCGAGTCGTTGCGGCTTTAATTTTATTAATTATATCTTTTAATCAGAAAAATATTATTTATATTCGCATTAAGGATATTTTTAAATGGAATGCTCAAATGATTAAGCGTATCCTAAATATTGCTATTCCCAACGGCATTGAAAATGGCTTATTTCAATTATCTAAAGTTGCTTTAAGTAGTATTGTCGCAATGTTTGGAACTAGCCAGATTGCTGCAAACGGGGTTGCACAAAGCTTTTGGTCAATGGCCGCTCTTTTTTGTATTGCAATGGGACCAGCTTTTATCACTGTTATCGGTCAATGTATGGGAGCCGGTGATAAAGAAGCGGCGGACTATTATATGAAAAAATTATTAAGAATCACTTATATTGGCGGGATCATTTGGAATATTGTATTTTTCCTATTTACCCCTATCATTCTTAAATTGTATAGTTTATCGAACGAAACGATTAAACTAATTATTATTTTATGTTTTATTCATAACCTATTTAATGCCTTATTATGCCCTATAGCCTCATCATTATCAAATGGCCTTAGAGCAGCTGGTGACGTAAAATACACGATGTATACTTCAATTTTTTCAACTGTTGTGTGTCGTGTCATCTTATCATTTATTTTTGGGGTTTGGATGAACCTTGGTGTAATTGGAATTGCATTAGCAATGGTTGGCGATTGGGCTATTAAATCTGCTCTTATCTTAGTACGTTATTTACAAGGGCAATGGAAAAATTTTAAAGTCATCTAATTATCTTGACTATTTATTTTTAAACAAACTGATTATTTTTCATTTTTATCTGTGCTATAATTAAACAGAGGAGTCTAGTTATAATGAAAAAAATAATAAAACCTATTCAACCAATAAAACCAAGCCCACCAACAAAAAACAAACCAAAAAATTCTTCAATTAAAAAGCCATCTAAATAAATGGCTTTTTATTATTATAAAAATTCTCTTTTTATTTCAGAAGAAATATTTTTAATTACTTTAGATGTAAAAGGATTACTGAAACCTGAGTCTTTTAATGCATCTAAGTAATCAACATTGAGAGTGTTTTGAGTCATATTGCGATATGCATTTAATGCATCTTCACGATTTTTTGTACCTACTAACCATAATTCTAATGATGAAACTGCACTCGTAGCATAACTAATATAATAAAACGGCGTTTCAAAATGATGATGAATATCGACCCATTCATACTCTAAAGGATAACCCATATATTTTTGATAAATTTGACCATGTAAAGTATTCATTTCTTCTAATGAAATATCTGGATTTTCAAAAACTTTTCGTTGAAATTCATCTTCTATGCATCCTTGTAAGATGCTATTTAACATATCATTAATAACCTTTATCTCCATTAGTTTTGCATCACTACCGTATATTTCATCATAATATTCAAACATCAACAGCTCAAATGCTTGTGAATGAATCTCGGCAATATCGAGATTATTACCATCATTCCAAGATGTTCCTCCCATCAAATAAAAATTGTAATAATGCCCAAATTCATGAAATAAAGTTGAAGGATCTTTGTAGTCTGAAGTATTAATAAATAAAAATGGCTCATTCCCAATAATTGTCGTATACCCAGCATGGAGCATATTTGAATCGTCATCAATTTGGTAAAGGTGATGTTTTTGCATATAATCATAAGCATCTTGCATTGCTTTAGGAAATTCCTGTTTTAATGCTGTTTTTAAATATGAAAAACCAGATTCGACTGTAATTTCACTAGTATCCAATTTTTGTAATTTTTCTTGATATTTTGTATCCATCTTTGCTGCTAGTGGTGCCACATACTCTAAAACTGCTTCCTCAAATTTTTCTGCATCTTCTTTACTAAAATCTCGACCTAACAAATCATAAGCATAATCCGTATAATTTTCATATCCTAATTTTTTCGCAATTTCAACTCTAATACTGACTAATTTTTTATAAATCGTTCCTAACTCTTTATTTTTTTGTTCATAAATATCATAATACCCGTCAATATCTTCTTGTTTATTAAAATCTAAGTCATCAATTGTTTTACTCTGCCCATTGATCATCGTAGTATATTCTTTAGCAGCAGTTTTACTGTATTCATTAATCAGTGCTGTTTCTTGTTCACTTAGTTCCTCAATTTCTGGAGAATTGAGTTTCTTATTCTTCTCATAACGTTCGATAAAATCTTCTCCCATCTTTTTAACAAACGCATCTTTATATGAAGTTGTCAAAATAGCTTCGGTTAATTCGTTCATACGATTATCTAGTTTCACAAAAGCACTAGTAAGAAATTGGTATTCTTCTTCATAATAAGAGTCTGACAAATCAATATTATTTTTTATAGATGCTAATGACTCCATTTGATCAACCTCTTTTAAATCATTTAATATTTCATCATATCCTTTTAAAATTTCTTCTTGATTTCCTTCTAGCACTACCTTCGCTAATAAATCATTTATTTTTTGATTTATTGCATCAATATCTGGTCGCTCATAGCTCATATCTTCAAAATTTAAATCAGAATGTTCGGGAACAACCTCAGCTTGTGGTTGCGGAATATTATAACCATCTGTAGTACATCCAGTTAACCCCAACATAAAAACTAATAAACATGTCAATAATCTATACTTCTTTTTCATCTTTATCCTCCTTATCTATCTTTAATAATTTTTTAGTTATATACAATAAAATATAAAGTATTACCCTAATTTTTAACAAAATATTCTTTTGTAAACATTACTAATAAATCTTTTCATATAATAAAAAAACGTAAAATGCGATAGTTATAATAAACGATTCAACGAATAAACTTAAAGTAATAATCAATAAATATGTCTTTATCAGAGTAACAAAAAAATTAATCTACTAAAAAAATGAATGTATCTAATTAAATATAGACAACAACCCTTTTATTTGAATTAATGCATCCATTTTTAGAGATACTATCTTTTTTACCTTTACAGATTATTTTAACTGTTGTGCCATCCATTGCCAAACTCTAATTCCACAACGATCAGATACTGCCTCATTATTAAAGAAGTAAATCCATGACCAATGACCACTATATCGTAATGGCTCTCCATCTTTATCATTAAAACGCCCAGAAGTATCAATAACATGCTTTGAAACAAAAGTATGAACGTTGCTGGCCCCAGCCCCTAACAAGCGCCTAATCGTTGGCAATTCATGGGTTTCAGGGGCTACGACATCATCATCTCTGGAATAAATAAAGAATATTGGCAATTTTTTTAATTGTTTAATTTCTTCATCAGATATTTTTTCATTTAAAAAAGCTTCACAAATTGGCACATAGGCATTATATTCTTTACCATACTTAAGTGCCATCAACATTGTCATATAGCCACCATTTGAACATCCTGTGATAATAACTTTCTCACTTTTAGTTTCTTTTCGATAAAAATTAATCAATTCATGTAAAGAATCACAATAATATGAAGTCCCATCTGCTTCCGTAAATTTAGTTGCTAAACTATCACCAGTTTTATCCATCCAAAAAGTTGGACACTGAGGTACCAGAATATTAGCCCCACCAATCGTATTTTGGAACTCTTGACCCGCTAATGAACTAACCTTGTTAGCTAATACAGTAATATAAGGATCAGTATTAATTGTTCCTCCCTCACCTAGCCCATGTAACCAAACAACCAAAGTATCACTTGCTTGCACAGGATTATAAGCAGCATATTTATAACTCACTCCATCACAAGATTCATATAACGCTTCTTCAAACAGATCTGCACTAGTAATCTTATCTTTCATTTTTTTAGCAATATTTATTTGTTTAACTTTTTGACCTAATGAGGTCATTTCATGTCCATCAGCTATCATGATGTCCAATTCATATAAATCATTATATGTATTATATTGTGTCTGCATTGAAAACAATAATGGATTTCCTTCTGCTGGACTGATTTTCATTTCTATCATAATAAAATTAGATGGTTCACTAGTTATTTGACCACTATAGTCTACTAAATAAACATTTGTTACAGTTCTATAAATAATACTTTCAATAATCGGATATAGCGTATCACAATAATCTGTAGTCAACTTCTTCTCTTTAACCACAAAACTCAGATTATTAACCTGATCAATTTTATGATCGAGACTTAGCAATATTTTATTGACACCGCATCCCCAGTCATCGCCTTTAATAAAAGCTGTATAACTTCCAGATACAATCAAATCTTTTAAATTATTATTTTTACTTTCCATACATTTTCTCCCTTTAATAACTCCTTTATTATAACATATTTAAGTTATTCATTTAGAGTCTTTAAAATAAAAATCCTACATAACGTAGGACTTTTTAGTCAATTAAACCATATTTTTTCATTGAATTATAAATACCATCATCTTTAATATCGTCTGTCACTTCATCAGCAATTTCTTTTAATGCCTCTTTAGCATTACCTACCGCAATCCCATATTGACAAAATTCCAGCATATCTGCATCATTTAATCCGTCACCAAAAGCATATGTATTTTCTTTAGGGATACCTAACTCATCAATCAAAGCATTAATAGCTGAAGCTTTGTTAACTCCAGGAACCGATAACTCTCCACTGTTATCACCAAAAATAGGAACAGTGCAATGAATTACATTAAACTCTTGCTCAAATTCTTTTTTTATTTTTTCAAAAGGGAAATTATCTTTTTCCAAAAAACAAATCTTATTAACATCATCACGATGAAGATCATAACCTTCTTTTAATGATCCAATAAAATGATTAGGAGTTTCAGCTTTAGTTCTACGTGCAACTGGATCATTTTCCAAATCCCCATACATTATTCTTTCTAATCGTGGAATTAAATTCTTACTTGCATATAATCCACCATTACTTTCAATGTAATAATCAAATTCATTAGCCTCAAAATAATCAACAACATGGTTGATTGCTGTGCGAGAAACTTGTTTGTGATATAACATTCGATCTCCAATTTCAACGAAACCACCACCAGCTCCAATAATTCCATCAAAACCAACATCCATGATATGATCAAAAATCTCAGCTTTACTTCTTCCCGTACACAAAAAACATAAATTTCCTTTATCTCTTGTCGCTTGGACAGCCTTAACGGTCGAAGCAGGAATATATTCTTGTGATGGTCGAACATCTACTAAAGTTCCATCAACATCAAAAAAAATAATTTTCTTTGTCATAATACCCTCCAATATTTTTATAATTAATACGATTATACTATTAATTAAAATGTATTTAACTTTTTTTCTAAATAAAAAAATTTATGTCTGAATTATCATAATTAACTATGAAAATATCTAAATTATACTAGATTTACTACTAAAAATAGTTTTATGAGGACAAGAAAAGTTTTTCCCATATTCCTCCATCGATTCAAGATCAGGATTTTCTAACCATTCTCTCAATAACACAACAAGCCCTAAAATAAAAATATTTAAAGTTTGTCGAACTTCTTGACTACATGAATACTCTTTTAATAATTGTAAAATAATAACTTTCTTAATATCTTGATAAAAAGAAAATGAAAAATCTTGATTCACTAAAATCTTATATGTTTCATAATCTTTTTTAAGATACTTATTACCTCATTGAGTAATAGATCTATTTTATCATTTAATCCTCGTCCTTTATTTTTTCAGTAAAGCTGCTTGGTTGAGCCAAAAATTCTTTTTGAAAGCTTTCTGACAAATCTATTGTATCTTAATAATGTGCATAAAAAGTCCTACGACTAATACTAGCACTTTTAATATTATCAGTGACTATAATCTTACGTGTAGGTTTCTTCTTCAATAATTCAATAAGCACCTCTTTGTTCAAAGCTTTAGATCTTAGGATATTTCTACATTTTATTGGCATAATTATTCCTCCCAATTTTATACAATGATTACAAATTTATCTATGATTAAATAAATCTAAAGATATTGAATATTGTTGTTTTATTTTCTTAACAGTATAGTATAAATATACAGTTAAGATAAGCATTTTATAAAAAAAGTAGAGGAATGCTTATGCCAAATTGGAAACTTATAAATTATTGATCACAAAATCTATCTCCTACAGTCTTTAAAAAATATATACTAATCATAACATAAATTTAGCTGATAATGATTTAAAAATTATTCTTGATATTATTAAGAACAACCTTTATTCTATTCTTAATGAAACGTATTTCCCAATTATATTTTTTAAAGACACATGAAAGAATATCTAACTATTTTAAACTCTTAATAGCAAAGCATTAACTGATTCAAAAAATTTCAAAGGCGTATTCTTAGAATATGCCTAAACCTTTTTATATGTTAATTCTCCGGCCCATTCAAAACCTTTTTTTGCAAATATTACACCAATCAATTCATTAATCACTGCGGCAGTAGCAATCGTTCTTTGAATAATCTAAGCAGCTGGAGTTGAAACAGCAATTCCAGTAAATACTAAAGATACTCAAGAATGTGGTAATAGTGTAAAACCAAGATATTTAATGACTGTAGCAGGACACATAATCAAAGTTACCCCTAATCGTGCAATTCATAATATTAGATTAAACTCATGCATTAGTGAAGATAATTCAGACTCACTAAACATATTTGCAAAAACAGCTGAAAGTATCATTCCAATCAATATAAAATTAAGAATTGGTTTTGGTAAAAAATAGTCATTAATGATCATTCCTAAAACTGTAGCTATAATAATTGTTTTCACCTTAAATAAACATTATCTATTTTTTAGATCAATTGGCATCAAAAACTATATCCATCTTATTCTTAATTCTTAAAAATATCATAATTGACACTAATGAATGACTAATTAAAATAACTTTTCCAATGCTTTTACAATGACTTGGTGATCTTCATGAGGTCTTAATCCAGTAACAGTAATTGCCCCTGCTGGTACTCCTTTTATAAATATAGGAAAACTTCCCCCACAAAGACCATATTCTTCATCAAAAATCATTTGATTATAATTATGGGTATCTATATTATCAAGAAAAATAAAATACGAGGAATGTTTTGTTTCAAGACATACCCGCTCTTTACGGCCTAACCATTTAATACTTTCTTCATTATAACTATTAACAAAACATTGCCTGATTATTTTATTGTTATAAACTATTCTTGCAGCAAATGGTCGATTATAATATTTAGCTTCATCAATTATTTTATCCATAATCAAAGCAGCAGTCTGGAGATTAAAATATTCAAAAATATATTTATATTCTTCTTTTAAAATATCTAGTTTATTTGGATGATTTCCTTTATTTACAAAATAGTTATAATAATTTTCCATTTTATTCCTCCTGATAAGAAATCTAATTAATTATATTGTTGAACCCATTTGATAAGCTTCATCATAACTTGGGTGTGTGTAAGCATCACCTTTATTAAATGCTCCTAAACCATAAATAATTCCTCCTTCATCCACCTTTTTGAGCACCTTAATAAACCCTCTAAAGCTTTCAATTGTTCCGTGCATTTGTTCACGATCAGTACTTCCACTTGTTAAAATTAAATAAGCTGTTTTTCGTTTAGGGCTATTTCTGATTTCATATTCACGTGCAAACATACGATCAATTAAAATTTTAAGCTGTGCACTCAGACTATAAAAATAAACTGGTGTTGCCATTACAAATACATCAGCATTAACAATTTCCTCAATTACCTTATTCGCATCATCTTTTAAAACACACCTATTGTGATGTCCTCGACAGTATTCACAAGCTAGGCATGGAGCAATTCTATAATTTGCTAAATTGATTTTTATTACTTTGTGTCCCACGCTCGTCGCACCTTTGATAAATTGATCAGCTAAAATTTCACTATTACCATTTTTTCTAGGACTTGATGATATAACGACTATCTTTTTCATATAGGCTTCCTCTTTCATTTTTTATTAATTTTCTTTTTATTATCATAGCCCTTCAACTTTACTTTAAGTCAAGGGGTTTATTAAGTCTAAAATAAAAGATTATGGATAAGTTCATAATCTTTTATTTCTATTAATTATCTAAAACCATATTGATTGTGTGGCACATATGGTTCTTCCAAATATGCTATCTCATCTGGAGTCAGGACGATATCTAGTGCTTGTAAAGCATCTTCTAAATAGTTAATTTTAGAGCTACCTACTAACGGCGATGTAATATATGGCTTACTTAAAACCCATGCTAAAGCAATTTGACTAGTTGGTTTTTGATATTTTTTAGCTAATTCATAAACTCTTTTAATGATTTCGCAATCATGAGCTAATTGATAATCATTTTGCAGTTTACCACAGCCATCTGTCCGCGGAGTATCAACCGCCTTATTAAAGACACCGTGAGCAAGTGGTGAAAATGGTGTAAGAGCAATATTTTCGTATTGACACATTGGAATCATTTCTTTTTCTTCTTCACGATACACTAAATTATACATATTCTGCATACTAATAAATTTTGCCCATCCATTCTTTTCTGCAATACTATTAGCTTTCACAAACTGCCAAGCATACATCGCACTAGCTCCAATATAACGAATTTTCCCCATTCTTACTAAATCATTCAACGCTTCCATTGTTTCTTCGATCGGAGTAGTATAATCCCAGCGATGAATAATATACAGATCGATATAATCCGTCTGTAATCTCTTTAGCGAATTTTCAACTTCTGTAAAAACAGCTTTGCGTGATAATCCTTTTGCATTAACACCATCAAACATTGGGTAATACAATTTAGTTGCAATTACAACATCTTCTCGATTAGCATAATCTTTTAATGCTTGTCCAAGAATTTCTTCGCTCGCACCAAGACTATAATAATTAGCTGTGTCAAAAAAGTTAATACCATGTTCTAGCGCATATTTAATAATTTCTCGAGCTTCTTTTTCTGCAGTTTTTCCAGGGATTCCCCCACGATCTAATTCACCAAATCCCATACATCCTAAACATATTTTAGAAACTTTTAATCCTGTTTTTCCTAAATTTACATATTCCATACTTTTCTCCTTAAATTAACTTTTATTTTTTGGTTTTAGTGGTCCATAAAAATATGCAGCAGTAGCCCCACCGTCAATTAAAAAATCTGCACCTGTAATAAATGCTCCTTGGGGTCCCATCAATAGTTCTGCTACATTTGCAACTTCATCAGCCGTTCCAGGCCGCCCAGCTGGACACTTTGCAAACATATTTTTATAAAAATCTCCTCTTGGACCATTAAATTCATCAATAGCCAATGGAGTTACAATAATTCCAGGTGAGATGGCATTTATCCGAGCACCCTTTTGTCCCCATTTAATTGCCTCAGCCATTACTCTTTTTTCATTACAGCGTTTAGCAAGCTGATACGCATGAAGTGTATCTTGAATATTATGTGGCTGCAGTACTTCTAAGTCCAATAATTTATTCGTTTCTGTAATAGCCAGCATTTCATCAATTTCAACTCCTAAAGCTGGCATTCGATGACCTGACTGACTTGAAATCGTCACCCCAACTCCACCGTCTTTTATTACTTTACCTATTTCTTCTAATAAAACTGCAGTTCCATATAAATCAACTTTTAAAATTGTTTCAATCGATGCTTGACTAGGTGAAACTCCTGCTCCATTAACAAGCATACTAATTTCCCCATAATTTTGAGCAACCTTAATCATCTTTAAAATAGACTTTCTAGATGATAAGTCCATTTTAACTGGTATTACATCAAAGCCAGCATCATTCATTATCTTTGTAATCCTATTAGCATTATCAATATTTTTATCACCAATAATAATTTTTTTACCATATCCAAGTCTTCTTGCAATAGCCATACTAATCTGACCAGCACCGGTTACGATCATAACTTCCTTATTCACTTTTCCTACCTCCTCATTATTTGTATGGAATCCCATATACTTTTTAAATTATTTTATTACTTCATTAATACAACGTAAAGCATTTAAACTTCTTGGATATCCAAGAAAAGGAATTCCTCTAGAAATCACCTTTATTAAAAAAGCTCTATCGTTCCCTAATCTAATATTTGCTTCAATATGTGATACCAACTGTGGCTCACACCCTCCTTGTGCTGCTAAAAAGCAAAATGTAATCATTTCACGCTGTTTGTAATCTAAGCCTTTTCTAGTATAATAATCTCCAAAACAATTATCTGTTAACCAATAATTGATGTGTTTTATATCTGCTGTTCCACTTTTATAAAATTCACACATATCCTGACCAAAAATATCAACCTGTGCTTGTATTCCTTTTTCTAAACGATTGCTTTGATTAGTCGTAGATTGTCCTTGTAAAGGTAAAGTAATACCATTTTTAGTACAAAAATCGTTAACTACGTGTAAAAAAGGAAATACTCTCCCAATCCCTAAATAAGCTGTTGCTTGATAAATAATTTCTTTCATTTCAATTGGTGTTACACCAAAATTATACGCAGCAGTCAGCATCGCTTTAAATTCATCAATACCTTGGCAGCCTAGAAGCATTGCTAAAATTGCAATCATACTTGTTTTATCATCTAAATCATTTTGATTAACTACTTCGTCAAATGCGAAATTATCAAATAATTCAATAAATTCTGGATCTGTTTTTAATAATTTTGACTCATAGCCTGGAAACATTCGTTCATGATAGTTTTGAGCATTTTTAGTTATTGCCATATTTCAATTCTCCTTTAACCACTTAAATATTTTTTCGTCACTGTCAAATACTTGACTACCAAAAATATCCAATCCCTGATGAATTATTGCATTAGGACAAATTTTATTTAAATCACTAATACTTTTACCTAACCCACTTCCTTCATGAGTACAAAATGGATATATGTGTTTATTGGTGAAATCGTAACTTTCTAAAAAAGTCCAAAGACACATCGGCATCGTTGAACACCAATTTGGATAGCCAAGATAAATATTTTCATATTCCTCAAAATGACTAATAATATTTATTATTTTTGGTCTTGCATTAGTCTCTAATTCATCTTTAGCTAATTTTGTACACTCATCATATTTAGACGGATATTCATGAAGAGGATGAATTTCAAATAATTCTGCTCCTATTATGGCTTGAACTTTTTTAGCAATCACTTCCGTATTCCCTATTTTTAAATCTTTAATAGCACCTGCTACATAATTTTCTTTCCGATGCGAAAAGTATACAATCAAACTTTTTTTCATCTTACTCACCCTTTCTTTTACAGTTATATTTTAAAATATTAATAAAACTATAACAATTTTAATTGCTAATCATTCTCATAAGTAAAACTTATATGAAAAAAGAACTCCAAAGAGTTCTAAAAATATAATAAGCCATATTTAATCATTATTTAATAAATTACGTAGTAATTCAGCAAATTCTTCAATATAATAATTAGTCTTTTCCTTATGCCAAAAGGCACAATAATTACGTTGTAATGGCTTGTGATGGTGATAAAGTGGAATTCGTGTAATTCCAGTCGCAGGTGGTGGTAATGTTCCAACTGCTTCAATTGGCATAAATCCTCGATTACTTACAACCATTAAACGTCCCTCTTCTAAAGTATCAGCAAATAAAAATTGATTAGCAAAACCAAGTGTATTTTGATAAAAATCTTTTTCAACCTCTTGTTGTTCTTTAGTTGAAATTAAAATACAGGTATTTCTCTTTAAATCAGTAATTGTTAGAATATCCCGCTGACTTAATGGATGCCGACTTGAAATCTCAATATAACAATCACTATACAATAACTCATAATTGTAATAATCATCATTAAATGCTCGTCGTTGATCACTGATTACCAAATCAACTTGTCCAGAGCGTAAAAGATCATATAACTCCTCATGAGTTCCATTAACAATTGATAGTGATACCTCGGAATATGTTTTGCTAAATTTAGCGATTGCATGATGTAATTCTTGAGCTCCATAACATCTTAAATATCCTATCTTTAAAGATAACTCCTGATCTTGTCCGCGACGTACAGTTTCTCTCTTTAAATTATCTATTTCGCTTACCAGCTCCACTCCATGACGATAAAAATACTCACCAGCAGGAGTCAAGGTAAATTGTCGATTATTACGTTTGATCAAATCAACACCTAATTCCTGCTCTAATGCTTTAATTTGTTGGGAAATTGCAGATTGAGATATATAACATTGTTCAGCTGCTTCTGTAAAACTATTACACTCGACTACACTAATAAAATATTTCATTTGTTTCAACAACATATATTATCCTCCCAAAAAACTTGTATAAAAATTATATCATATTTTTTACAATTAAAGCTAGCTTAAGCTTTCGCCATTACTTTTAATTACTTTTTGATACCAATAAAATGACTCTTTGCAGCTTCTTTTTAATGTTCCTTTACCATTATCATCCATATCAACATAAATAAAACCATATCGTTTTTTCATTTCTCCAGTTCCCGCTGAAACTAAATCAATACATCCCCATGGTGTATACCCAATTAATTCTACTCCATCTTCATCTACAGCTTTTTTCATTTCAATAATATGTTCTCTTAAATAATCAATGCGATATTCATCATGGATTTTTCCATCTTCAGCAATTTGATCATTTGCACCTAAACCATTTTCAACGATAAATAATGGTTTTTGATAACGATCCCATAATAAATTTAAGGAAATTCTTAATCCTATAGGGTCAATTGGCCATTTCCACTCACTTTCTTTTAAGTAAGGATTTGCTGCCATTTTAATACCATTGCCTAATGTCATTTCGGCATCCTTGCGAGTTGTTACTACTCCAGAATTATAATAGCTAAAACCAATATAATCAACACAACCATTTTTTAAAAGGTTATCATCATCTTCTAAACTGTTAATCGTTATCCCTTGCTGTTTTAAAGAATTTACAATATAAGAAGGATAATATCCTCGACATTGAACATCACTGTAAAAATATTTTAATTTACGCGAAACATCTAATTCTAAAGCAACATCTCTAGGATTGCAAGTTTTACTATATGTAAGAATATTTGCCAACATCATCCCAATTTGATTATTTGAATCTATTTTATGTCCTAAAATAACTGCTTTTGCACTAGCAACGAAAATATGATGTAAGGCTTGATAGTAGCGAGCGGGGGTCATTTCATGTACTCCCAATGTATCATATCCCCTTAACAAATTAATTTCATTAAAAGTCATCCAATATTTTACTTTGCCCCGATAATATTTAAAAACAGTTTTGCAATATTGTATAAAATATTCAACAGTTTGCCGATTTAACCAGCCATTTTGATGATCAGCCAAATAAATTGGCATATCAAAATGATTAAGAGTAACAATTGGTTCTATTCCATATTTCAAACACTCGTCAAAAATATGATCATAGAAATCTAGACCTGCTTGATTAGGTGAGCTTTCATTTCCCCTAGGATAAATACGTGTCCATGATATTGACATTCTAAAACACTTAAAACCCATTTGAGCAAGTAAAGCAATATCATCTTCATAACGATGATAAAAATCCACTGCTCTATGACTTGGATAATACATTTTCTCATCAATAACACTTTGATAAGCTTGGGGAATTTTTTCACTACCATGTAAATAAACAATCTTACCATTAGAATCTAAAAAACTATGTTTTCGTTTTTTATTCATTGACCCATTTGTTTTAGTATCCGATGTCGCAAGACCACGTCCTCCTAAATTATAGCCACCTTCAAACTGGTTAGCAGCAGTAGCTCCACCCCATAAAAAATTATTTTTAAACATTTTTTATCCTCTTTTCTTAAAATTTTATATCTTCTAAAAACAAATCATTATACAATAATATTGAAAGGATGATTTTATGATTCAAACGAAACAAGAATTAATCAATCTACTTCCCACTATTTATCAAAATTTAAATACTCCACTATTTTTAATTTCTCCTGATTTAAAGATCATTGCTTCTCCAAAAAAATTTTTAAAATTAGAAATAAATTATTTTCAACAAATTTTCAATTTTACAATTATGAAACAGCATGAAATATATATTCACTTTCATCAAAATGCCACATATTTCTTTTTTTGTACTAAGCTAGATGAAATTCCTTATATTTGTGTAGGACCTATTTTTAATCGAAAAATAACAACCCAAGATTCACCTGCTGAGTACGAGTTATTTCAACATGTAATCTCATCGTATACGCTAGATGATTTCTTTAATCTCCCCAGCATTACTGTAGAAACAAAAAATCATTTTATTTTTATTTATCAAATAATTACTGGTAAAATTCTTGATTCTAAATTACTAAAAATTACTTTTAAAGGTTCTAAGGATAATCCTTTAAAACAAGAAAATTCTCTTGAAAAAGAAATCTTTCAAATTCGCGAAACACCTTTGCATGAATTTAGTTATACTTATGAACAAAAAATTCTAAATTATATTCAAAATGAGGATAGTACCAGTGCTAGAATCTTAATGATTGAACTGCTTCAAATCAAAGATGAACGTCATTTATCTAAAAATCAGCTTCAGTCAGCTAAATATAAAGTTGTTGCAGCTATCGCGGTATTTACTCGTGGAGTAATCAGTATCGGTGTTCCTGTCGATAAAGCTTATTCGTTAAGTGATGTGTATATTGTTAAAGTCGACCAGTCTAATACTATTAATCAACTTCACAAACTTATTTCTGACGCAATCATTGATTTTACACAATTAGTTAAACGTTATCGAAATATTCAAAATCCCTATTGGGTAAAAATTTGCAAAAACTATATTTCTCATAATTTACATAAGAATATTACTTTATTAGATTTAGCCAAGGTAACAGAGATGAATACTACTTACTTATCAACCCAATTCAAAAAAACAACCGGTCAATCAATTAAACAATACATTAATCATAAAAAAATCCAAGAAGCTCAATTTTTAATTAAAAACTCTCAATACTCTTTAGCTCAAATTGCTGATATTTTACAATTCTCAAGTCAAAGTCACTTTAATAAAGTTTTTAAACAAATTGTTGGAAAAAGCCCTATTCAATATAAAAATAGTTAAACGATGAAAGTTTATCTCTCATCGTTTTTTCTTAAATAGTGAAGATAAGCGCCTACCATATTAGCATCATTACAGTACTTGAACTTAACGATCTCTGGCTGAGGAAATGGAATAGGCAATGATTGATAAAATCGTTTTACTGCCGTCTTAATTCCATCAATAAAAATTTGATTTTCACTAACTCCACCCCCTATACAAATGCGTTGTGGATCTAGGATACATTGAATATTATGAAGCTGCCAAATCACATCATCACAATAGTCATCAAAAAGCTCACAGCTAATCAAATCACCTGTTTTGATCCAATCAAAGATCAATCTGCCATCATCCGTTTTAACACCTTTAGCAGCTGCTATTTTATCAATTAGGTTTTTAATACTACCCAATGCTCCAAAAAGATGATGATTAGTTACGTCACTGATTCTATGTGCAAAAATCATACTAACTTCGCCGCTAATCAAATGACTTCCTTTAAAAATATCACCATTAATAATAATTCCACCACCTACCCCAGTTCCAAAAGTAAGTACTAAACCATTTTGAATGCCTTGCATATTTCCTTGTTCAAGTTCTGCAATGGCTGCACACCGAGCATCGTTTTCAGCCTGAATAGGCAAATTAAAATAATTTTCCCATTCTTTCAAATCACAGTGATCGTTATATCTTAGACTCCCACCCGCATAAATATACTGCCGATAAACATCGATGACCCCTGGCAACGAAAAGGCAATTCCTTCAATATTGCTCATTTTATCTAAAACTGCTTTAATTGCTTTTAAGAAACTTTCTTGACTATCTTGAGGAGTTGGTATTTTGCCAGCTTGCGTTATTTTACCATCAATCATCAGGCAATGTTTAATAAATGTACCACCGACATCAAAAACTGCTATATTCATAAATCTTCTCCATCAGTAGCAATAACTTTCTTATACCAGGCAAATGATTTTTTCTTACTACGTTTTAATGTTCCATTTCCCTGATCATCACGATCAACATAGATAAAACCATAACGTTTTTTCATTTCTCCAGTCCCTGCAGAGACAAGATCAATACATCCCCAGGGTGTATAGCCAATTACGTCAACACCATCTTCAAGAATAGCACTTTTCATTTCTTTAATATGTTCTTTTAAATAAGTAATCCGATAATCATCTTCAACATAGCCATTCTCATCCACCTGGTCATCATATCCGAGGCCATTTTCAACAATAAATAACGGGATTTCATAACGCTCATAAAATCGATTTAAGATATATCGTAATCCTTTGGCATCAATTTGCCAGCCCCATTCACTAGTCGGTAAATATGGATTTTTAACCCCGGAAACTATATTTCCAGCTGTTGTTTCAACATTAGTATCCGTTGATGCAGCCGATGAAGAATAATATGAAAATCCAACAAAGTCAACACAACCTTCTTTCAAACTTTTTAAATCATCCGGCTTTACTTCAATTTTTAAATCTATTTTTTGTATTAGTTTTTTTACATAATTAGGATAATGTCCACGAACTTGTATATCGCTAAACGCAAATGTTCCATAACGCATTTTTTCTTCAGCTAATAGCACATCTTCAGGTTTTGCTGTAAGAGGATACTTGATCAAAGTTAATACCATGCATCCAATCATATTTTTTGAATCAATTTGATGTCCCAATTTAACAGCTTTCGCACTAGCAACAAACTGGTGATGTGCAGCCTGAAAACTTCGTTGTTTAAAATCTGCTTGTTCACGGCCAATAATTCCTGCGACTTCCGGCATAAAAATAACTGAATTAATTTCATTAAAAGTCATCCAATATTTAACTTTACCACTATATCGTTTATAAATTACTTCACAAAAATTCAAATAAAAATCAATTAACTTACGATTAGCCCAGCCACCATATTGCTTAGCTAAATATAACGGCATTTCATAATGAGAAATAGTTACAACCGGCTCCATTCCTCGTTTAATCATCTCATCAAATAAATCATCATAATATTTTAAACCTAATTCATTAGGAAGCTTTTCATCACCATTAGGGAAAATACGGCTCCAAGCGATTGAGGTCCTAAAACATTTGAAACCCATTTCTTCAAATAAAGCTAAGTCTTCTTTATATTTATGGTAAAAATCTATCCCCTCATGATTAGGATAATAAATTCCTTTTTTAATCCCATCTGTAAACTGTCGTGAAACATCTTTGCTGGCACTAGTCGCAATATCCATTAAAGATAACCCCTTACCATCGGCATCATATGCTCCTTCAGCCTGATTTGCAGCAATTGCACCTCCCCATAAAAAATCTTTACTTAACTTACTCAATTTTTCCACCAACTTTCGCTAATTGCTCTTCTTCGTAGGCTTTCTTATCAGCAATTCTAAAAAATGGATAATACATTAAAGTATTTACTACCAATAAAATTAGTACCATGATCAATAATGAAATTCCTCCTGCTAAAAATGCTTTTACAAAAAATGGAGTTGTCCATGGTAATAATGACATAGCCGGATTGTATGTAAATGTAAAAATTTGGGTTGCAAACAAACCAATAAAGCCCATTACAACATTACAGAAAACCATTGGAATAAAGAAAACAGGATTCAACATTACTGGCATTCCAAAAATCAATGGTTCATTGATATTAAAAAAATTAGGAATAAAAGCTAATTTTAGCATCTTCTTATATCTCTCACTTCTCGCTGTAAACATCGATAAACATAATCCAAGTGTATTACCATTACCGCCAAAAGATGCAAACAGTGAAACTAAAGTGATTGTTAAATAAGTTAATGGTTTTCCTGCTTGAGCATCAGCAATATTTGTCATAATTAGTGTCATTTGTAATGGTACAAATGCACTATATACCGTATTTGGATGAATTCCAAAGAACCATAATAAATTAGCAACAAAATATAATAAGAAGATTGTCGGTAATGATAATCCAATTTTAATAATGAAGGCTCCAATTGTTTGATCGAAAAAACTTAAGAAATTTCCAAATGGAGTATAACCAAAACCAACTCGAACTACGAAAGCAAAAGTAACTATGATCATTGATATAAAAATTGGTTCAAAAGATTCACTAACCATTGGTGGAACCCCTTCTGGCATTTTAAATTTTAATCCTTTACCAGCTAAATAATGAAACAAATGTCCTACGATAATAGCAAAAATCAAAGCCACTAAAATCCCTGTACCGCTTAAATAGGTTATATCAAAAGCTGTTATATCCCCTTCAACTCCAGCTACTGTTTGAGGAATTATAATCAGGAAACTTAATAATGATAAAATTCCACAAGATAAAGCATTATCGCCTTTTCTTTTGGCAAAAGAATGAGCAACTGTAAATGAAACATATAAAGCTAAAATATTTAAACTAGCATTTGAAATAGCATCAAAATGTACTTTAAGACCAACGTTTGTTAACCAATCCGAATAACCAGTAAAGGGTAAATTCCCCAAAATAACAAATATACATACTCCAAAAGTGACAGGCCCAGTTCTCATAAACCCCTCTGCTACAGACTGAATTGTATCATTCTCACTCATCTTCTTAGCGATTGGTCCAATAAATCTATTCAATAATTTCTCTAACTTTTCCATATATTCTCCTTATTTTTTTTGAAATACGTATTTCATTCTATCGACAATTATCATTATAGAGATTAAAAAATATTGATTTAATAAATATTTTTGTTTTTTTATATTTTTTATCACTTGATTATTATACTTTTCAATAAATACAAAAATAAAAGAGTTTCTTGTTAAGGAAACTCTTTTAAATCCTATTCACTTCTTAAAGCTGTTACAGGATCTTCTAATGCTGCTTTCTTAGACGGAATCAAACCACCTAGCAAAGTCAACAAGACGCTTAATACAATTAGAATAATTGCTCCCATGATTGGTAATGTTGCACTAACACTAGTATTACCAGCTATTTCATGAATTAATGCATTCCCCGGAATAAGTAGAATCAAAGTTATCCCTATTCCTAATACTCCAGCTAGTAATCCAATAATAAAAGTTTCTGCATTAAAGACTTGTGAAATATTTTTCTTAGAAGCACCAATCGCTCTTAAAATTCCAATTTCTTTTTTTCGCTCTAGAACACTAATATAAGTGATAACTCCTATCATAATAGAAGATACTACTAATGAAATAGCGACAAAAGCAATTAATACATAACTAATCACATTTATAATATCAGTAACTGAAGACATTAATGTCCCAACATAATCAGTATATGAAATTACTTTATCCTCATCAATCTTTTTAATATTTTCATTATAACTATCTAAAATATTGATTACTTCCTGTTTCGTTTCAAAATCCTTAGGATAAATATTTATTGCACTAGGCTTATCAAAATCAGCATATCCTAGATTTTTAAGATTCCCCTCATATGAAGACTCAGTGGTCATTAATGACATCATTAATTCTGAGAGCTCTTCTTCATTCATATTCATTTTTATCGCTTGGGCAAAAACACTTGTATCAATCTTTATCGCATCTTGCATACTATTAGCAAGATTTCCCATTTGCTCAGTTATTTGTGTACTTATTTGTTGTTGTAATGATTTAGTGATCGTTTCGGTATATTGAGTCATTACTGTTTGCATTTGCCTTTCCAACTGAGCTTGAAACTGTTCAGTTGCCCCACTTGACTGGAGAAGTTTGATCATCTCATCCTGCATTAATTTTTGAGCCTGATCAGTTTGTAAAAATGCCATAAAGTATTCATTCATTTTAGTTGGATCGATTAATCCATTATCTTTTAAATATTGTTGAAACTGTGTCATAACTGCCTGCGTAAAACTCTCAATATTCTCTTTAGGAATATCGACTTTCATATTAGCAAAAATGTTATCCATATTAATACTCGGTAAAGAAGCTGAATCCAGTTTAATCTGACTTAAATCTAAATCTCCCATATCAAAAGAAAGTTTATTTTGATCAAATGAAAAAGCTTTCTTCATCATCTCTCCATCGACAGTAAATAAAGAGTTCATATCTAATTGATTGCTATTTTTATCACTGAATTCTTTTCCTGTAAAAACATCAATATTAGGATTACTTATTTGTTTATTAACAATCTCACTTGAAGCTGCCTGCTCAATTACATGATTAGTTAACGCTGCAGGATATCCAATTCCAGATTGTAACATCGTTGCGCTGGCAGAATCTTTAGGCTGTACAATTCCAACGATTTTAATATTCTCGCCATTTTGAATCAGATTTTTCATATAATTTTCATCATCAGTTTTATCTTTATAAACATTATATTTACTATCATATTGATAATAATCTGAGGCATTAACAAGTTTAAACTCTGTTCCTAAAATATCTTTATAAGAATATGACTTAATATCTGTAGGCACATTAACGGTTTCTTCTTTTGAAAACTGTTCAATCATTTTATCAAGTTCTGAATAATCACGTAAGCCTAAAGTATAAAGCATAAAATCGTTAATATTTCCATTTTTAGTTAACACTAGAACACATTCATTATAATTCTTTGGCCAATTTCCAGCTTTAATATCATATTGATCTTCATAAAGGCTTGTATTACTTGGCATTTGATAAAATACATCCGTACTCATCATCGAAGACATTAGGCTATTTGAATTGGCTGATGAGCCTAGTCCTAATGATGAAAATGACTTATCAGGATTTACTTGACGAATTAAATCAGTATTAGTACTGTAAATTTGTGGCGCAACATTATAAGTATATTCAATTGAATTAGTATTCTCTTTGATATTACTTTTTCCACTATCAAGATACTTCTTTAATGAAGTCAAATCATTAGAACCTATTTTCGAGAACATATTTGTAATCATTTGTGATACATGTATTTTAGTATCATCTTTTTCCTCATTATTCTGATTAGGCTGTGTATCAGTCATCATTGACGTTATATCAAAACCTGTACTTTGAATCTGTAATGGATACTCTGAAAGAGTTTCTTCTTCAATTGACTGTATATATTGATTAACCCCATTTGAAAGTGAAAGAATTAAGGCAATTCCAATAATTCCAATTGAACCTGCAAATGAAGTTAAAATCGTTCGTGCCTTTTTTGTACGAAGATTGTTAAAACTTAACAACAGTGATGTTAAAAAAGACATTGATGATTTCCCCATATTTTCATGTCTTGGAACTTCTAGTTTATCTGAACTAACTTCATAAGGATTAGAATCACTGCGAATGATTCCATCTCGTAATTCTACAATTCTAGTTGCATAAGCTTCGGCTAGTTCAGGATTATGAGTAACCATAACTACCAAACGATCCCGGGCAACTTCTTTGAGTAATTCCATTACTTGAACACTGGTTTCACTATCAAGCGCCCCTGTTGGTTCATCTGCTAAAAGTATATCCGGATCATTTACTAATGCTCGAGCAATCGCGACTCGCTGCATTTGTCCCCCAGACATCTGATTAGGTCGTTTATGAAGATGTTCTCCGAGTCCAACTTCCTTTAAAGCATCAATTGCTCGTTTACGTCGCTCATTCTTGGAAATTCCTGAAATTGTTAATGCTAATTCAACATTAGCTAAAACTGTTTGATGGGGAATTAGGTTATAACTTTGAAAAACAAAGCCAATTGTATGATTACGATATGAATCCCAATCACGATCTTTATATCGCTTTGTTGAAATACCATTAATAATTAAATCTCCACTGTCATAACGATCTAAACCGCCAATTATATTTAAAAGTGTTGTTTTTCCAGAACCACTAGGTCCAAGAATTGCAACAAATTCATTATCACGAAGATTTAACGAAATACCATTTAATGCTATTTGATGTAAATCTCCAGTAATATATTCCTTAGTTATCTTCTGTATTTGAAGCATATGATTTTCTCCTTTTTCAATAATAAGTAAATTCTACTCCTCTTAAATAAACTGAAGATTAACAAAAATATTTTCAATAAAAAGTTTATATCAACATAATTACTAAAGTTAATTAAAAGAAAAAAGAATCCAAATAAATTAATCCTAAATCATTAATACTATATATTTCTATAATTATACCACTTAGAGTCGTTATAAAGTTAAAGAAATAATATTTTTTCTTTAACATATATTAAAAATACTATTGTCATTCCAATTTAATTTATTTTATAAAAAAAGATCATATCTTAATGATATAATCTTTATTGATAATATTTTTGATAATAACGAATCCGCAAAATATCAAAAATCATCATAATTTGATAATTAAATTGCAAACCATCAAATTTACCAAGAACATGCGCAAAATAATCAGCACAAACATTCTCATAATCACGATATGCCAGATTTTGTGTAATTAGAACCAAATAAGCATCACAAATATTTTGTGGCTTTAATTTTTTTACATTTCTTTCCATCATTCTACCAGTTGCTGTAATAAAGAAGACAACATCGTCATCACTAAACTCAAAATTCAAATCAAAATGATGATACTCAACAACTTCTTTTCCCAATGAAATTAAATCTGTCTGGAAATCAACTGCTACACTACTTGGATATAGCGCTCCAAGAATAACAATTCTCTGCTTATTAAAAATCAATTCACAAAGTTCATCAATCCACTGTATAAATTCTTCCTTAGAATAATCAGTATTTACATGCTCAAGGAAATCATTTATATCAGTGTTTAACATCCGCGCATGAATTTGTTCAAGACGTCCCTGATGATCGGCTAAAAGACGTTCTTTAAATTCATCAAAACTATGTATTCCAAAATGTTGACAAAAGTCCAAGAGTTCTTCTTGACTGCATTTTGCTGCATCAATAAATGATACCATAGTATGATTTTCTATCAATGTATAATTTTTAATTATAAAATTACCAATCCTATACATATGATCATCATCTAAACACCCATTTAAATATTTTAAAATCCGTGAAATCATTAATTCCATTATTATTCCTACCTCCTTTTATCAAACATTAAATAATCCATTACCTATATTATATAATAATTAAGTTAAAAATTAAATTAATACATCTTTTCTAACTAATTTTTTTGCCTTTATAGCCTATCTTCTTAACCATGCCATCATTGCTCAATTGATAATCTAAACGATTAATAATTAATAACAAATACGACTTTAATATTAAAGAAACTCACTATAATATACAGTGAGTCATAAATATTCAAAATTTAGTCTTTATAAAAATACTTCCTGCACACGAGAAACAATATTATTACAATTATATTGTGCAAAATCAACAGGATTCATTATTAAAAAACGTTTGTGATACTTCGCTGCCATACTTTTAGTATAGTGTTGAACTTGTGGTGCCATCAACACTAAATCATATTCTTTCGATAGCGTATCATCATCATAGATACTAGTGGCTGAAAAATGGTATGGTAAATGATTATTATTACTAAAATCTTGTAACATTTGAGCAAACATTGCTGTTGTTAACCCACTAGAACAACACAGTAAAATATTTCGTTCACCATCATCTTCACTCACTTCATACTCTTTCTGGCAAACACAAAACATTCTTCGCTTAAAACTTTTAATTAATTCTTTAATCTGATTACGATCTTCCATCTCATAATGAAGATAAAAAATTTGTTCATTATTTGTACGATCAGTGATGATTTCTTCTACAACCGAATTATTCCATACGACAATTTGTCCAAAAAGATTATCTTTAAGATAATTATATGTCTCTTTTTGATCATCCTCTTTGATACAAAATTCAGTTCCCGGCTGTTCTTCGTGTAAAGTGGATAGCCATGCTTTAAATTCATCAGTATTAAAATTTCTTCTACAACATCCCATTTTTAGCCCTCCTATCTACTTATATCTATAAATAAATAATATCATCATCAAACTAAACTTTCAATTTAGTTAATTTAATTTCGAATCTTAAAAGTATTCCCAGCCCACTTAAGTACTAAAATACAAGCAATGACACAATAGCCAATACAAAATAGAATACAAACAATTCCAAAGGAAAGAATTGGTAACTCAAGTTTAGTAAAAGCATAACAAATAATATAGGTCAATGAAATAATTGTTGAATAAATAGGACTTTTTACTTCAGTATGCGCATTATATGGCTGCAATAAATAATATAAGATTAAATAGTGTGTTGAAAAAAATATGCTCATTGAAATTATTGAGATAAAAGATATAAATGCCAGAAATGCTTGATCAATTCCTCCACAAATAAATAAAATAGCCATATATCCTAATGCTAAAACAACTGCTGGCAATAAATTGATTTTAACTATTTCTCTTAAACGAATTTTAAATAATATTAAAATATTTTTAGGAATTCGATAAAAAGAATAAGTCAACATTGAATGATCGCAGTTTACAAACATTGCTTGTGTAATATTTTTAGCAGTATTTAATAAATACATAATAAAAACAAAAAAAGGTAAAATACTTGTCATAGCATTATTTGCATCTTTTTGAGTTTCAACATCATAAAATAAGATACCAATTATCACAACTATTATAAATGCAATCATATAAGTTTGTCGTTTAGCTGTTTTCCATAAAATTTTCTTATGTCTTTGCATAAATAATTCATTAAAATACTCAAAACCAGTTTTATTACTTTTAGTATCAGCTTCTAAAGTAATCATTTTATGATATGAATCATTAATAATATCTTGAGTATCTGTATTTAATAACGAATCGATATTTTTTAATAATTTATGACTAAGCTGATGATAATCATCATACTTTAATACATAACTCATCAAAATAACCGCTAATATACTAAGGATTATTAAAACAATCAGCATCATCTTAATCGGAATAATCAGATTAGAAAAAATAAGTGCATAACCCACTAATAAACATCCGATACTAAATCCAATTATTGCTGGTGAATTATTATTTTCACTTCGTACCTTTCGATTCCTTTTAAAATCTTTAAGATAAGCACTAACAGCCATTAGCTTTAAACCAATAATAAATAACGGTAATATATAACTTAACCAAAAAGGGTATTGTAATGTAAAAGATAAAATCATGAATGCTGTCATATATCCAACATAATGTCGGAACAGAGTATATAAGTATTGTGATAGTACAAACTCTCGTCCATCCATTTTCATTAAAATAACTGCATAATATTTATCTTTCGAGGGATCAAACATTCCTGTATTAAAAAATGCTCCGCCTAAACTTAGAAAAAATAATAATTGTAACATTGCACGAAAGTTAAATACATTCATAAAATTCAAAGGTATTATGAGCATAATTGCAAAATATATTATTTTTCCTAAAAAAACTGATATAATTTCCCAAATAGTATTTAAGATAGTAACAAATATTTTTAGACTTTGATTTTTATAAAGTGACATAGGTAACACTCTTCTAATAATTGGAATTTGTTTAAACATATAAATAATGCTATTAACACGATAAGTATTTTTCAAACGAAATGAAATTAGAAAGGTATCAAGCATGATCTTCATCCTTTAAAATCTTGATTATCTTTTCTTGAAAAGCATCATCATCCAGATCCTCTTTATTAATTAATGATAATTGTCCTTTATTAAGGATAACTATCTCGTCACATAAATCAACTGCCAACTCCATTATATGAGTTGAAAAAATAATAATATGCTCTTTTTTTATACTTTTTAAAAGCTTTTTCATCTCATCTGCAACAACAACATCTAATGATGTTAACGGCTCATCTAACAATAGAACATCAGGGTGTGCAATGAACTGAATCAACATCTGCATCTTATTTTTCATTCCGTGTGAAAAATCTTTTAATAAACGATCACGATCTTCTTCCAATAAATTAACCATATCAAAATATTGATCAATAGTTTTTAAATTTTTTATATTCTTAATATTGATCTCAATAAAAAACTTTAAAAATTCTCGTGCCGTTAGAAATTCCGGTACTGTTGGAGTTGATAAAACATAACCAATATCACTCATCGTTAATGGCTTACGGCCATTATCTTCAAGATAAAAATCGCCTTTATCTATTTCTAAATCTTGGTTCAAACAATTAAACAAAGTTGTTTTGCCAGCTCCATTACGACCTAATAAACCATAGATTTTTCCTTTCTCAAAGCAAAAACTGATATCTTCTAAAACTTTTTTATCTTCAAAATTCTTTTGTAGATGTTCAATAATTAGTTTCATAACTTCCCTCCCTATTTTTACTAAGTATATCATCGTTAAACTGTCATCACAATAATAAGCATAATAAAACACCTTCATGCACTTTACAAAATATTATTTATAAAACAAAAATAAGAATAAACTAACTAATAGTTTATTCTTACTTAAATTTCTTTATTTAAAAAATTGTGGTAAATACTTCTTGTGTGCTTCTAACATTTCATCGAGTATTTGTCGAGCTGTTATTTCACTTTGAACTAATGGATTAATTGCCATAGCAACTAGGGCATCATCATAATTGCCACTAACTGCCACATTGGTAGTTAAGATTTCAAATGTCTTTAATTGCTGAATTAATCCAACTACTTGAACTGGTAATTCTCCTACTGGGATAGGAACAGGTCCATCTTTAGTTATAATACTACTAACTTCAACGACTACATCATTAGGTAAGTTAGTAATTGCACCATTATTTAGTGTGTCAACTACTTGAATATCTCCTTTATCATTGTATAATGAAGAAATTAAATTGCAAGCTGCATCACTATAATAAGCTCCACCACGTTGTTCTAATTCCTTAGGCTTCACATCCAAATTTTCATCTTTATATTTCTCAAATAGTTCTTTTTCAACCTTCTTCACAACTTGAGCACGACATTGATGTTTAGCTGCATCCTCTTGACAATGTTCCAGCATTTGCTGTTTTTGTAAATAATAGCGTAAATATCCAATCCCTAAATAACCATAGCTATTTAAAAATTCATTGCTCCATGGTAAATCAACAATATTTTTTAAAGATTCTTTATTTCCATCATTTATCATCGTATCAATCAAATTACGATTAGCATTTTTACCGTTTAATTGAATATCTAATGCATAGATCATATGATTAATTCCACCAATTTTAACATCTAAATGGTCTTCTTCTTTAACTTTTAAAATTTTTTCAATGTCTTTGATCATATTTACAGGTCCATTACATAACCCAATAAATTTTTTCCAGCCAGTATGTCTAAACACTGCTTCAGCATTGATTCCAGAAGGATTTGTAAAAGAAATGATCCAAGCATTTGGACACAATTCTTCACAGTCTTTAATAATTTCAAAAATAACCGGAATAGTTCTTAATGCTTTGAACATTCCACCTGGACCATTTGTCTCTTGACCAATCACTCCATATTTTAGGGGAATCAACTCATCTTTTTCTCTAGCATCTAATTGTCCGACTCTAAACTGAGTTGTTACAAAATCAGCATCTTTTAGTGCTTCACGACGATTTAAAGTCAAATGCACTTCCATATCAAGTCCAGCTTTTTTTATCATTCGTTTAGCCAGATTACCAACAATTTCTAATTTTTCTTTTCCCTCTTCAATATCTACTAACCATAATTCTTTAACTGGTAATTCTGCATATCTTTTAATAAATCCTTCTACTAATTCTGGAGTATAACTGCTGCCTCCTCCAATTGTAACGATTTTAACGCCTTTCATAAGTTTCCTCCTTCAAATTGGCTGCTGCACATTGATCTAATACTACAATTACATTATTGTGTGTTTGAATTATAGAGCTAGGAAAGTCTTCACTAACTGGACCATATAACATTCTTTCCACTAATTTAGCTTTTTTATTTCCTTTGGCAATCATAATTAGTTGTCTTGCCTTCATAATCGTTTTGATTCCTTGCGTAACTCCTTGCGTTGGAACATCTTCAATTTTTGTAAAACCATAATCCAATGAACTTTGAATTGACTCGGGGTGTAAATCAACAACATGACTTTCACTATCAAATGAACTACCTGGTTCATTATAAGCAATATGACCATCCATTCCTATTCCCAATATTTGAATATCGATAGGATTATTAATGATCAATTGATCGTATTCTTTACATTCTTTTGTCATATCCTTAGCATTTCCATTTAAAGAATAAATATTTTCTTCTTTAATATTAATTTTACTGAAAAGATAATCTTTCATTGCTCTTGCAAAGCTTTGAGGATGATCTTTTTCAATCCCAACATATTCATCAAGATTAAAGGCTCTAACTTTTGAAAAATCTGTTTTTCCACTTTGGTATGAATCAATTAAATAGTCGTATGCTCCTAATGGTGTAGACCCCGTGGCAAAACCAATCACTGGAGCATCATTATCTTGAATAAATGTACTAATTTGCTGTCCAACATATGTATCAACATCTTGTTCGGTTTTAAATACATAAACTTGCATAAAGTCCTCCTATTCTTGTAGCAATTCTTTTTTCTTAGCATTTTTTAATAAATCACGATCTAACACTTTTACAAATGGGAAATAAATAGCAGTAGCAACAGCAAAATTGACAATTTGAAGAATCAATGCGTTCCATCCCCCTGCTATCCAGCCAGAAATAAATACTGGTGTTGTCCAAGGAATCTCAATCCCCTGTAATAATGGTACAAGACCTAAACTCATTGCCAGATATGTCGTAACACATAAAACTATTGGTACTATTACAAATGGTATCATCATTATAGGGTTTAAGACAATAGGTATCCCAAAAATAACCGGTTCATTAATATTAAATATAGCAGCTGGTCCAGATAACTTAGCAACTGTCTTTAATTCTGGACTCTTTGCCCCAAACCAAATAGAAACAAGCAATGATAATGTTGCTCCCGTTCCTCCTGCAATTAAATATACATCTCTAAATTGTTGACAAATAATATTAATTGGCTCTTTACCAGCTTGGACTAGAGCTAGATTTTCTGCTGATAAACCGCGCCAAATTGGACCCATAATAGCACTAACGACGTTATCACCATGAACTCCGAAGCACCAAAATAAACCAATTAGCCCCTCACTGATCATCTGTGATGGCAATGAATTTCCTAGTGCAGATAACGGCTGTTGTAAACATTGATAAATTAAATCAAATACAGTTGCATATGGTGTATATTCAAAAATAACTTTAATTAAAAATACTACTGTTAAGATAATTGCCGCAGGAATTAATGAAGAAAATGAGCGACTTACAGCCGGCGGAACAGAATCAGGCATTTTAATTACCCATCCTCTTTCTTTGATCCAATGATAACTCTCAACTGTCAAAATAGTACAAATCATTGCAACAAACAAACCTGCAGCTCCAAGATATCCCATAGGAATAACTCCCCCTGAAGTGACTGTTTCACCAGCTTCAGTTGTCAATGTAATTGTAAAATTATTTAACAATAAAAACGTAATAATTGGTAAAATCAATGCACTTGTATCTTTAATATGATGATATTCTAACAATGATTTAGCAATTCCAATAATTACAAGCAGTGCCATAATATTAAAAGTCGGTTCTAACAAATAACCCAACTTAGCAATATTTTCAGCACCAAAAATACTTCCTAAAAAATTATTTAAAGCTTCCGAAGGTAAATTTGATAACAACAAGAATATTGAACCAATGATTAAAAAAGGCATGATGCTCGTGAAGCCCTCACGAATTGCACTTAAATAACGGTTTTGTTCAACCTTCTCAGCAATTGGCATTAGAGTTTTCTCTAACATTTGTGTAAATCTATCCATAATAGTTTCCTCCCTTTCTTTACAATTACATTATATTATTTATAAATGAAAGTTACCTTACACATAATTTCGCTATACTTAGAGCAATTCTATGCAAACTCTGGCTCTAATGCTTGATTTTCATAAATAATTCTTTTGCTTGATTATAAATTTTTTGGCCATCCAACTTCCCATATGCTTTCATATCGATTAGTCCTACTATTTGTGTACGCAGCGTCATCATTCGTTCAATTACAGGCATTCGATAACGGATCTGTGGACTCACCAAAACAACATCATAATCACCTATCACACCTACTAGTTCTTCAAATGATGATGATTCAATATAATCCCCTTCATCAGCATATAAATACATTGTTTGTACTAACAAACTTGTTGACATCCCCTGTCCGCATACAAGCAATACTCGCATATTTTTTTGTTTTTGAAAATTTTCTATACCTAAATATGTTTTTATTTCTTGAACTTGCTCATAAAGACTAATAATTTCTTTTGCCATTTCTAATTGTGTTTGTGCCCCACAAAGATGATCTTGAGCATGAACTAAAAGCATATTTGGATTAAAATGATCTACTTTTGCACTTTTAGCTAACAATTTTGATTGAATTTTATGCGCTAATAATAACTCTTCTTGAGCCTCGTTCATTTTAAAATCTGCTTCTTGAATATCCCCCTGACGAGCATATTCAATTGCTTCCATCGAAGATGATTTAGAATTTCCAGAATGTAAAATTAATTCAAAACTTGTTTCATTCATCTTTTCTCTCCCCCTTATCCAATCAGTTTTCCTAAATTCTTTGTAAAAGTTTGATAATCACCTCTACAAATAACATCTTGAACACTTTGCTGATCCATCATAAATTTTGAAATACACTCAAATAATACTCTTAAATCTTTTTGATTTCCTTTTTCAACACAAATCAAAAAAATCAATTGTGCCTTTTGCTTCGACCATACAATCGGTTTATCTAAAATAGCGGTAATAACAATCGTTTTTTGAGAAATCAAATGATCAGGATGCGGTAAAGCAATCAGCTGTCCATATGCCGTACTGCCTAATTCCTCGCGACGAATACATGATTGAAACAAGTCTTCTTCAAACTCATTATATTTATTTGCAACTTCACACATCAATTGAATAACTTCTTTTTGATTTTTGGCATCAATCATGCCCATAAAATACTCCTCTTTAAAATACTTTAATAATTCACCTGCTTCACTTTGACCTTGTAAAGAATTTTTTATTCTTTGAATATCTTTTTGATCAATAAAAAAATTTATTCTTAAAGCTCGTTTAGGAATCAGTGGATGATTCAAAAATGTTGCAAAAATACAGTCATAATCATCTAAATTATATTGTGGTATCTCTAACGCATTGATAATCTCTAAATCACTGATCATTTCATTAAACTCTTTTAAAAAAGTATGTTGAATCATTAAATAATCGCCTCTACGAGCATTACAAATTATTAAGACTTTTTTAGGATTAATTTTATTTTCTTTTTTTGAAAGCGATAAAGAAAAATGCACTGCTAAATAACCTACCTCATCACTGCTTAGTTGATAATGTTTTTGTTCACTGATATACGATGCCGCAATAACTGCCACATCATACGCTAAAGGATAATTCGCCTGAATATCTTGAATCATTGTATTTTGTAATTGCATTTGGCTTTCTAGCCGAACTAATAAGGGCACCAGATGTAAAGCCAATGAAATCTTCAATTCAACATCACCATAAAAATCAATATCAGTTTTAATCTTAATTTCCTCCAACATGCCATTAACAAAATAATCGATTTCTTTGCTGATTAAATCATTTTCTTCATAACTACGCTTTCCAAGTAGATGAATTGCTAAAAAAGATATTTCATTTTCAGTAACAATAAAATGATATATTGAAGCTAATTCATCCAAAATTTTTTTGGCAATTACATGCTCATGCCCATATTGCCTTGCCATTTGTGGATTATCAATGTATATTCCATGCTGCATTCGTTGAATTGAAACACATATGTGTAAAACCAAGTTTTGTAAGACCACATCGCTAATCCGATATTTTGCTTTCATCAGACTATCAACAACTATATCACTTATAGTAGCTAGCCATTCCTTTTTAATTGTTGAATGTCCTAATTGCAATTCTAATTGCTCTTTAATAATACAATCTCTTTTATCCTTCTCTAAGCCAACAACAATCATGCCATAATTAGGCTTATGTTCTATTTTTAATTGATATTTTTCGAGAACTCTCTTGACTATCTTTAAATCACTTGAAACACTGGATCGTGAAACATACATTTGACTAGCCAAATCATCCGCTTTAACAAAATGATTATCAGATAATAATGTACTTAAAATATATGTAATTCGATAACCCTGATTATTAAAATCTTTTTTATCATCACTTTCTAATAATAACTGTTTAAAATCATTATATTCTTGTTGATCATGGATAATCAGATTATATCCTTTGCTTGTCATTGAAATAATTTCTAGTTGATATTTTTCTAAAATTATTTTCATCTCTTTTACTGTATTTTGTAATGTTTTCAAACTACAATTTACTTTATTAGCTAATTCAATCCCTTTAATAAAACTATTTTTATTCTCATCTAAGCATAAAAATATTTGTTTCTGTCGTTCATTTAGCATCATAATCTCTCCTTATCCATAATAAATATACTCTATTAATAATTATTTGTCCTTGCAGTCTTTTCGCCAAGCTTAGAGTAATTTTCTGTAAGGATATTTTAAAAGAATTGTCTATACTAAAATTATAAGAAGATTCTTAAGGAGCGTCAATCATGAAAAGAATATTTAACCATTCATCAGTACATAATCACCAAGCACCATTTGTTAAACGACTAATTGCATATTTTATTGACTGGTATATCATCAGTGTCATGACAATTTTACCTATAAACTTGATTTATAGCATTATCTATCATCAAAAGAATTTTACTAGTTCAATTGTCAATCTTCCTCTAATTCCCGCAATTAGTGCATTTTTAATAGGCTTACTGCTCTCTTTACTATATTTAGTTTATTTTCCTTACAAATATAATGGTCAAACAATTGGTAAAAAAATCTTTGGTTTAAAAATTGTTAAGAATAATGAAATTAATATTGATTTAAAAACTTTATTAATTAGAAATGGAGTTGGATTAATTTTAATTGAAGGTACATTTTATAGCTGCTCAATCTATTTTTGGGAACTGATAAACATTATCTTTGAAGCATCAATAGCTTCATTTGCATTATCAATTTTAGGAATAGTATCGTTTATTTCAATGTTTATGAGCCTCCTTAATTCTAATCATCGTATGTTGCATGATTATCTTTCAAAAACTAGTGTGGTCACGGTTCATAAATAACAAAAATGGTAGCAAGTTTATTTACAAACTTGCTACCATTTCTTATTTTGAAAATGATTAAAAATCAAATTCATCCGCCCATGCAAAATAAGCCGATTCTTCAAGATTTGGTGTATATGGATTGATATCAATATAAGGGATACTAACTATCTCTGTTTGATAATCGATTACGATGACTTCTACAACACTTAAAGCAATTGGATCTTGAAATCTTATACTGAGCATTTTTTGTAACCAATTTACTAATGATAAATAAGTATCAGCAATATTAGAAAAATCTCCATATATCATCATACAAGCCATTATTTCAACAGCTGAGGTGTATCGAAATTTAAAAAGCTTCTCGATAGTGACAGCTTTTCTAATTGATACTCACAATTCTACATCAACATCATATTCACGGTAATCTTCATCATAATAAATTGAAAAATATTTGCTGAAACATCTCTTCTATGCTCAGCAGTAAAGTTTAATAATTCTTCCTACAACTTACTTTCAGCATAATAATCAGAAATTATTTTTCTTAATGAAAGTACAAAATAACTTGGAGTTTATTTTATTAGAACATTATAATTCATCCCATTTTTATTACCTAATAATTCTTTTTTTGCTAATTCGATTTTTTAATTTTACTTGTTCCTCCAATATATTTTTGCTCCAGTTATTCAATAATAAACTGATTTCCTTGGTTATTTAAAACAAGTGCTATCTCTGTTAATTAAATCCACTACCTTACAAATATATAATTTTATTTAAGCGAAGAATTTGTTCACTTGAATACATGGCGCGATATCCAGTTGTTTAATCAACTGCAGCCAGTTTTAAAAGTCCCATTTCATCATAATATCTTAACATTCTAACAGTAGCCTATGTTAATTTAGAAAACGCTCCAATTTTAAACATGATTTCATCCATCTTTACAATATTTCCTTCTGTGTATTTATCAATAAAATCAAAATATTCTATTTCATGATCAGCATAATACTGTTCATCAATTTGATCTAATTGATTACTGATTTCTTGATTTGAGTACATCTCGATTCGTTTATTTGGGTAGATATTAATTGCAGCTTGTAAATAATCTTTACTTATCGTTAGTTCCAAATCTCTAAAAGCTTCAAGCGTAAAATCAGAATGATGATAATAATTTGAAATAAACTGCTCAACTCCCCCCACATTCAACTTCCATATGAAAATTATAGAGAAACCAAAAATTTTGCTCTACCAGAGTACAATCATTAAACCGTTCACCATAATTAGATTTTTCGTCAATTAATGTAAAGAGATTAAATAATCTTTCTTCCCTCTCTTGAACTATAATTTCTGTGATTGACAAATCAGGATTATAACCATTAAGTAGATAATTAAATAATTCTCCATCTTCATCAGATAATCAAGGCTTATTTAATAAAAAATAACCAATCCCTAATAGACATATGACTATTCCCATAATAATTGTTTTCTTCTGCATTATTTCTTCCCTTCCAGCCTTTATATCACTATTCTATTCATAGTCTCATCAAGAAACAAAAAATGACCTCTGCCTTGACACAAATGGAGTTCTACAAATGAAAACTGTGATAAGATTTGCGCAGTTTTTCGAATATTTTTAAAACTGGCTTGACTATAAATTATATTAACCGGGCAGTTGATTTGTTGACATCGCTTAATATGATTTTGTTTTTCATACTCATTCATAAGCTTTAAATAAAATGAATTAACAGTACGATTCCATTCCCTTGACGATATTCTTATTCGTTCTGATGAACTAATGTTTTTGAATTTCGTACAACATTCTAATATTTTAAATAACTTAATCTGCTTTTGAAATATTCGATAGCCGCTGCAGTATCCTGGCAACAGTGTCAACCATAACCATTTCGGTAAATAAATCATTGTTTCTATCAAAATTAAACGCTCAATAAAATATGGATTACGAATCGCAAAATCAAGTGCAAATACACCCCCTAAACAATATCCAACAATAGTACAAGATTTGATATTTTCGCACTTCACTAATTTTAATACCAGCTGATTAAATACTACCATATTAAAATTCTTTGTTTCTATCGAAGAATCCCCATATCCGCATAAATCAACTAAAACCAAAGAATAATTTTTTAATAAATGTTGCAGTTGATCTGTTTTATACATTTCTCTAGTCATATTCATTCCATGAAAACAAATACAGACTGGTTTATTTAAATTTTCAATTTCATAGCAAAGAATATTTCCTAAATAAGTCACTTGCTTTCTCATTTTTTATAACCTCGCATTAGTTTATAAAATCGAGGTAATTGTTTACAAATATCACAATTTTTAGCAATACATTGACAATGCGGGCCATTTATTGCTTTTGACATTTTTACCCAAATATATTGAATATTTTCATTCAACACATTTCCAAATGTCGGCTCAATAAAGTCACAGGGACCAAAATTACCATGTCCATCAATATATGAATGCTGTACTCCAGCTCCACAGCCAAATTGTTCTGCACTTTCAAAATATGGAAAGACACTGGCTTTAGGATATCGAGAATCTCTATTTAATGTAATATGCAATTGCTTTAATTGTTTTTTTTCGTTATCAGTTAGAACTTCTTCCAATTTGTTTTTTAAAGCACCACAAGGTAAGGGCTCCATGATTCGCATTTCATCTATTTCTAATTTTTTTAAATACAGTGCCAGCTTTAAAATTCCTCCATTAATCAGTAATTCTCGTGTACATACCGTTTGACTCATTGTATAAAGCCCTGCCTTTTTAGCATTTTTAATAGCTTCAACAGCATAATCGTAAGCATGATCATTATGGCGCATTCCATTATGTCTTTGGGCATCTAAAGAATCGAGACTTATTGCAATACCAAATAACCCCGCTTCTTTTAAAGCCAGAGCACGTTGATAAGTTAATTTATATCCGGTTGTAAAAATATAACTAACACTACGTTCATCAATACTTGCAATAAGCTCCTCTAAATCTTCACGCAATAAAGGTTCACCACCTGTAAAACCAATAATTGCTACACCTAATCTTTGTAATTGGGCAATGATTTTTTTTAATTCTAAAGTCGAAAATTGACTATTTGATGTGGCATCTTTCATAAACTTAGATGCACTGCAATGCCAGCAATGGTACATACATTTATCTGTAACAGCAATATATGTAGAAATCGGAGCCAGCCGAATCCCTTCAGTGTGATTAACAAAAAAATTTTTTCCTTTACCAGGAACCATCTTAACTACTGTCCTAAAAGCTTCAGTATTAATCGGTGGAATAAATGAATTCACTAAATAATAACCATCATGCCGGACTAAATGATCATTTATAATTATATTTAATCCACATTTTACCATATTTCTAACCTTATAATCTTCATGCTTGCGAAATTGGCAATGCAAATTTAAAAATGTTTTAATAATGTGGGGATTGATACACATTTTAATAATCATCCGTTTGTTCACTCAGGTCACCCCTTCTTAAATATTCCCATCACGAAATGATGAGTAATGCATGGTTTAGTAAAAAACTTCTGCAGCTGCTCAACAAGAGTATTAAAAATTTTTTCATTTTTCAAATCCAACATTGCATCATAACCAGCCAAAGCACCTGTTGAGGTAACAAATTTTGCGGCCCGATTCCAATCTGTGAAATAAAATTCTTGTTTTTTTGAAGTTACTCGACAATTCTTTAATCCTGCTTTTTTAGCCCAACGTTCCAATTGCTGCGCATTGTTTGGCATTGGTAAATCAAACATTAATTTATTAATTGAGCCTACATATTCAATTAATAATTTTGGATAAATTTTTCGAATTTGTGGCAATGTTTGCTGATCATTTACTAAGATATACAAATATCCCCCATTTTTTAATAACCGCTGACATTGATTTAATACTTTTTGTGGTTGTTCGTACATCAATGCCCAAGTACATACGATTGCATCATAGCAACAACTTTCTTGTACCGTTAAAAATTCAAGCATTCCTTTACACACTTTATTAATGCTTGAATTCTGACATTGTTTTAACATTTGCTTTGAAATATCCACAAGATCAATTGAATAATCATTATATTCTTGGATAAAATTTGAATTATAACCAGTTCCTCCAGCCAAGTCTAGAATACGGCCTTTAGAAATATGTTTGATTAGATGATTTAAAAGAATATCATTATATGTATGCATTATTTTTAAATATTCTTGCTGATAAGTTTTACTAACCAGATCATAAGAATTGCCAATATCACTTCTAGTCACAATTTTTCTTGTTATAAATAAATATCCTACCTTTATTCCTAAATGGAATAAACTAATTATTTTTCTTTTTTTAACATGCATATATAGTCCCACTTTCCTTGATGTAGAAATACTATATCCAGCTTATTTTGAAGCGAAAAATCAACCAACTGTTCAGGTTTGACTGGTTTTATTTTTTCAAAACAACAACGTTCAAAAAGAAAAAGTAATTTTATTCTAAATGCTCTTTGATTAAAATCATGAATCAAAATAAAACCGTTATTATTTAGATAATTTAGCATCAATTTAAGACATTTTTCTTGATTCATTAAATGATGTAAACAATCTCGACAAATGATAACATCGACTTTATTTATTGGAAGACCTTTTTGTATCGATGCATGAATTAATTTTACATTAGTGTTTTTCTTTTTAGCTTCTTTAAGCATTGATAAACTAGAATCCACAATTGTGACTTGATGACCAGCAGCTTGTAAATCAGCGGCTAGTGTTCCACTTCCTCCGCCAACATCCAAAATATGATATTGCCCCTTCGATAATTTGTGTTCAATAACACTTGTATCATCTAAATGAAACAAGCGCATAAAATGATCATATATCTTTGCATAACTATCAAATAAATAGCTCATAATTATCACCCTTTATTTCATTATATTATATATAATTAGTTATAGCTAATAAAAAAGATACCTAGTAAAGTGAACAAGTATTTTATCCAATTATCAGATCATGGTAACAGAGCAGCTTTCAAAGCATAATTAAACTTCTTCCAATATAAACTGCTAATTTGGAGATTTTCTCTTTGAGCATTAGTTAATTTCATCAATAACTAAAAATCTCTCTAAAACTTTTATTTTATATGCGGTAACCCATCTTTATTTCTTTCTATAGCTTAAATTATTTAGATTATCACCATTATTTTAAAATAAAATTAATATAAAAATGGACTATTAAAAATCCATTTTCTACAATTTATGAAAAATTGGTTTCATTTGTTTAAAAGTACAAAATTCTTTAAAGCCAATCTTTTTTAAATCCTTTTTCATCGTTTCAATATGAGCACCTAGATGAACTTTTTCGTGACTATCACTACCTATTGTAATAATTCTTCCCCCAAGATCGTAATATAGCTGAAAAATATCACGTGATGGCATTAAATCATCAAGACCATATCTAACTGAAGATGTATTTAATTCAATTCCCTTTCCATCTTCAATAATATATTTAAGTATCCTAGTGATTATCTCCTTGTGTTCATTGAAGGCATCATAACCATCTTTATCATCATAACGTTTAATTAAATCCATATGTCCCAAAACACTGTAATCATGATAGTTTCTTACAACATCATACATTTCTTGGTAGTATCTTTGATAATATTCAGCCTCACTTAGTCCAGCTTGAAAATCATTAGTCCAAAACTCTTTATTTTCAACTTGATGAATTGAAAGAATAATAAAATCAAATGAATATTTATTAAAAAGTTTTTGAAATTTATCAATAGTATGCATTTGTATTCCAAATTCCATTCCTTTTTTTATCGTAATTTGGTTACAATATTTCTCTGTTAAAGAATCAATTTTTTGAAAATACTGTGGATAATTGACATTGGCAATAGTCTTTTCATTCTCTTTAATTATTAAATTTGGATCATCCCAATCTAATTTGATTCCATAATCAACATGATCTGTAAAACATATTTCTTTAATACCTAAAACGATCGCATCCCTAATAACATCCTCCATTAGATAGCAAGAATCATCGCTATACTCTGTATGTACATGATAATCACAAAACATTTTCAAGCTCCCTTCTATTAATGACTAAATTATAACAGTTATCCTATCTTTTTTGTTACTATACCAAATTTTGAAAAATTTTTTTCTATTCTTCTAACTACTTTAATCAAAAAGCTGCAAAAATATTCCATAATGTTTAAAGAGTCTATAATCTGTTCCCATTTTTTGTATAATAAGCACAATGATAGATAAAGGAGTGAGATAATATGAATAACTTTTTAAAACAAGTAAACTATTTGGTTATGTATCAGTGGGCAAAAGATAAATTTCCAAATGAATATTATGAAAACAATGAAAGATTTTAGATGTATTGATAATACTTGAAAAAAGTTTTAATTTATTGCAGCTAGGGATTTACTTCTTCTTTTTTGCTTACAACATACAAAAATTCCTTGATTTAAATCAAGGAAAACTAAAAATAGAATCTGTTGATATTAACACTCTAAATAAAAATATTAATAACAAAGATGATTTGATTCTTTTATTACCACTTATCAATCGCTGTAAAGCCAACTTAAAAATAAATTTATTACTAACATAATTTCCATTCTAAACAGTGAGCATACTTGCAATAAATATCCCAACGTTTTATCTATCATTAATAAAGATACTTAAGATGAAAATATTGTTGGTTAGCAATACAGGAATGACAGTTAACCTACTTGCTGTGCAAATGAAAAAATATCCACTTCATAATGAAGTGGATATTTTTAATTATATTTGTGTCTAATTACTTCTTCCAACTTAAATACTCCATCATTAAATTGATAAACAAAAATACAGCAATTTCCAAACCCTTTATTTAATTCTTCAGTTGGATCTTGAATTGCTCTTAAAAAGTTAAAGCAAGCTCCACTATGGCTAACAGCTAAAACATTAAAATGATCATCTCGTTCCATAATATTTGTCAATGTCTGCATCATTCGATCTCTAACTGTATTTGAAGACTCTCCACCATATTGTAAATAGAAAGTTTCGCAATCCTTTGGTGTCAAGTGACAATTTAACCTTTCACTCTCACCTTCTAATTGACCATAAAAATTTTCTTTTAACCCTTTTAAACGCGTATACGGCATATCTGTAACTAATTCTAAGGTATCACTACATCTCTCACTAGTAGAACAATAGGCATGATCAAAAGTAATTTGATGATCTTTAAAATATTGTCCGGCTACTTTAGCTTGATACTGCCCCAACTCTGTTAATGGCGAATCACACCAGCCTTGAATTTTATTTTGAAGATTAAATAGTGTTTGTCCATGACGCATTAAATATAATTTTTTCACCATTTTTTCATCCTTTCTAATTATGTCCCATAATTACATGAGGCTGATAGCATTCTTCTAAATATTCTATATCTTCTTGTGTTAGTTTAACTGTTAAAGCACCCGCAAAATCGTCTAAATATTTTTCTTTTGTAATCCCTACAATTGGTGCAGTCACGCCTTTAGCCCATAACCATGCAACAGCAACTTGAGATTTAGTGACTTGATATTTATCTGCAATTTCAGCAACTCTTTCAACAATTTTTCGATCTGTATCTACAGTACTATCATATTTTCGTTTTGCAACCAAATCTTCTTGAGCTCTTTTTGAATCTGAATTCCAATCACGAGTTAATCGTCCTGCCGCTAGTGGACTATAAGGCACCAAAGCTACTTTCATATCTTTGCATAAAGGAATCATTTCTCGCTCTTCTTCACGATATAATAAATTATAATGACCCTGCATTACAGAAAATTTAGTCCATCCATTTTTTTCTGCAAGATACTGTGCTTTTTGAAATTGCCAGGCATACATCGATGAAGCACCTAAATAATGAACCTTTCCTGCTCTAACCAAATCATTTAGAGCACACATCGTTTCTTCAATTGGAGTATTATAATCCCAGCGATGAATATAAAGTAAATCAATATAATCGGTTCCCAATCTTTTTAAACATTGTTCAACTTCATGCAAAATTGCTTTTCGCGATAATCCTTTCCCATTTGGTCCTTCATGCATTTGACCGCTTACTTTTGTAGCGATTACAATTTCTTCCCGTTTAGCATACTCCTGAAGCGCTCGTCCTAAAATTTCTTCACTGGCCCCTAATCCATAAACATTAGCAGTATCAAAAAAATTGATTCCTAAATCTAATGCTTTTTTTATAATCTTACGAGAATCAGTTTCATTCAGTACCCAACTATGGATCCAACGTTGAGGATCCCCGAAACTCATACAACCTAAACATATTTTAGATACTTCTAAACCTGTATTTCCTAATTTTACATATTCCATTGTCTTATCTCCTTTTATAATTTTTCATATTCTTCATCTGTAACTGGTTCACACCACTCATTAGAAGCATCCTTAGCCGGCACTTCAACAGCTAAATGACTAAACCAGCTATCCTTTACTGCTCCATGCCAATGTTTTATCTCAGGTGGAATATTTACAATATCACCTGGTTTTAAACATTGTACTGGTTTTCCCCACTCTTGATAATAACCTTTTCCACCAGTAACGATTAAGATTTGACCACCTTTATGATGAATATGCCAATTATTACGACAACCGGGTTCAAATGTGACATTGACAACACCAACTCCTTCTGTTGTTAGATGTTTCAAATAACTTTGACCAATAAAATATTTTGCATACGCATCATTAGGTTCTCCTAATTCAAATACTGCAGATGGTCCTAAACTTTCTTCACGATTCATTTTACATTCCTCCATTTTTATTTCTTAGTTATTTCATTAATAATTGCAATTGCATTTAATGTTCTTGGAAATCCTATATACGGTTGACATTGAGTGATTGTTTCAATTAAAGTATCACGATTATTTCCAACTGTTAGATTTGCCCCAACATGAGCTCGCAATTGATTCTCACAACCTCCTAAAGTAGCTAACATCACCATTGTAATCAATTCTCTTGTTGGTAAATCCAAACCATTTCTTGTATAAAAATCTCCAAAACAGTATTCAGATAAATAATTTTGAATGTGCTTTAATTCCTTTGGAGCATGGTCGTGACCTGCTTGAATATGCTCTTGTCCAAATGCAGCACTTTGAACTGCAAATCCCTTTTCAAATCTATTATCACCTTGTACCGTTGCTTGTGGTAATAGTGGTAAACTAATATTTTTCTCTTCAAAAACAAGATTAACTATTTCTAATGCTTCTTCTACTTTGCCTAATCCTATATAGGGAGTGCATTGATATACTGCTTCTTTAATTTCTACAGGTGTTACTCCGACACTCAAGCCACTTGTCACATGTTCCTTTAAAGCCTTTAAAGTATGATTGGTAGTATTAACGACAATTAAAATAAGCTCTCTTAATTTAAAATCAAGGTTACCATGGTGATAGACATCCCCATAAAGATAATTAATCATAATTTCCCGAAGTTCTGGATCCTTTACTAAAAAATCCTTTCCATCATTTAAATCACTAAATAACTGTTCTGCTTTCTTATTCATAATCTTTCCTCCTCTATTCTTTTGTTTTGGCAGTTAATGTTAAAGTAATTACACAAACTGCAATCATTGCTAGAGCAATGATAAATGCATATAAATAAGAGCCAAAGAAATCATATATATACCCTACCATAGATAAAGAAATTGCTGCTCCTAAATTAGAAGCAAAAGAAATCTTTGGGAAAACTCTTGCATAATTATCTATTCCAAAGAAGTATTTGGTTAATAAAGGCAATGCCACTGCTCCAATTGAATAACATGAACCAAACAAAAATGCTCCAATAATTAATAGCCACGCTGTTGAACCCCACATTAATAAAATAATTCCTACAGTATTAGCTATGATCATTGTAACAGTTGCTTTAATTGCCCCTAAATGATCACTTAAAACTCCAATAATCAATTTGGAAATAATATTTCCTACCATTCCCGATGACAAAAGCATTGCTCCTAATGCAGCACTATAGCCCAATGATTGACCATATCCAGGTAAATGCTGAGTAACACTAGTAATACAACTACATAATAATCCGAAGACAAAGAAACTAATAAATGCAACTGTTGTAAAGCTAAATGAATTTGACACTTGTGTCACCATATCTTGTGGCTGCTCCACATGTCCATAAGGTAAACAACCATCTTTTTGTGGATCAAGGTGAAATGGATATAAGACAGCGGGCAAACATAATCCTAATATAATTGCAGCTTTGATTAAATAACCAGTTTGCCATCCAAAATTTTCAATAAAGCTTGATAAAATCGGTGAACAAATCGATCCTGCTAAACCACTGAATCCAAAGACAATACTAGTAGCCAAACCATGACTTTTTTCAAACCAATTATTAATAATTATTGTTAAGGGAACAATTGAAAACATACCTGTACTAAGTCCTCTGATAGCTCCCAGCAGATAAAATCCCGGAATTGATTTAGTTACTGCCATCAATCCTGTAGCAACTACTGCTATTACAACACTAATTGTCAGTAATAGTTTGTAAGATACTTTATTCATAATTCTAGGTATGAATAAAGCCCCAATTGCTGTTGTTAATGAAAAGATAGTCATATGCATAGAAAATGTTCCACGCATAATTCCAAGACTAGTTGAAACAGGTGTATAAAAGACACCTGACGAATTAATTGAAACCCCTATTGAAGATGCCGCTAAACCACAACATACAATTAAAACTAACCAATGTTTACTACTTTTGCTCACCATGTTTTATCTTCTCCTTATCTTTTAACTGGTAAATCAAATAATCCAAAGAATCTATATTTTTCTGTTGATTATGAATACTATCTAATAGCTTTTGACGTTCTAACTTCAAAACCTGAATTTGCTGTTTCTTCGTATGTGCCCCTTGTTCATTTAATTCGATATATTTCAAAATAGTTTCATTGCTCAAGCCAATATTTTTCAATGTTAATATTAAACTTAATCTTTCAATATCTTTATCTTCATATTCTCTAATACCATTAACACGGTTAACATCTTCAAATAGACCAACTTTTTCATAGTATCGTAAAGCTGTTATTGAAACATTAAATCTCTTACTTACCTCTTTTATTCTCAAGATGTTTCACCTCCATTACCTTATCTATACACTTATATTTTAAGTTAATTATATTGTTATGTCTAATACCTATATTGTATTATCAATAATACCTAAAAAGCATTATTGATATATCAAAAAACCAAGCTATACTAATGACAACTTGGTTCTAACAATTTTATTTTTTTAATACAAAAGCTTCCCCTGGAGCTACAACTCTAATCCTTTCTGGATTAACAACACGTCCATTCAAAGACTTAGGATCACCATTAAATGCATTCATTTCCGGAGCATCAACAGTTCCCCAATGAATTAAAATTAATTCTGTATTAGGATATGTATTGGCCAATTTAATCGCATTATCTAAGCCGATATGCCAAGAATTATCTGAAAAATCAAATAACATAACATCTGGTTCTGGCATTTGCAGATGTTCTTGTAAAAGTCTCGAATCTCCAACCATCCAAATCGTCCCATCAGGTGTATCAATCCAATAACCGCAATAATCTTCAAACTGATATTTACGAATTTTACTATACTTACTACTTTCATTTTGCCAAGCATGATCAGCAGGAGTTAATTTTATTTTCATGTTTCCAATTTCAAATGATTCACCAATATCATATCCATTTCCTTTTAAATCTTCTTCTGCGAATAATTCTGCTAAATAATGAGGACCATGAAATGATTTAGTCACTGGAGCTAAATTTTTACAGGTTAATCGACTAAAATGATCATTATCGCAATGTGTAATCAGTACTCCATCTAAACTAGGTACATCTTTAGGTAAAATTGGCATTTCAACTAATAAAGGTAGATCAAATCCTTCTAATAATGGATCAATCATCAAAGTAGTACCGTGACTATTGATCATCACACCAGCGCTTGATAACCAATAAATTCTAGTTTCATCAATGGGCTGAAAATCCTTTTCCGTCATAAAAATTGTTCGTGGTGCAACAGCTTGTTTTGTCATTATAATTCATCCTTTCTTTTCAATGTTATTATAAATCGTCAGAAATTATATGTCTAATACCTATAATCTATAATCAATCATGCTTTTAGAGAATGCTTTATTTTTTCAATAAATCGCGCTGTAGCAGGTGAAAAAATTTGATGCTTTTTCCATACGATTACTGTTCCAGTTAACAATGGAGGATAAAATGGAATAAAGCGAATTTTTGTTTCATCATTAATATTGACTAACTTTTCTAAACAAATCGCATACCCAATCCCCTCTTCTACCATAATTGCAGCATTATAAATAAGATTGTATGTCGCAATAATATCTAATTGCTCATAATCTTGCCCAAACCAATTAGCTATTTCATTTTGAACGATTGTTCTTCGAGTACTTAATAATGGCAATTTTAATAAATCTTGTGGTGTTGCATATTCCTTAGCTGCAAGTTTACTATCTTTAGGTGCTAAAATACCCCAAACTTCCTTTTGCTCTAAGCGTACAAACTCATACTTTTCAATATCAACTGGTTCAGTCAGCAAACCAATATCAATCAATCCTTTATCTAAACGCTCTTTAATATCATCAGCATTCCCACTATAAAATTGATATTTGATTTGAGGATATTCTTCTTTAAATTCTTTGATTATTCTAGCAAGAATATGCATAGCATTTGTTTCCCCACCACCAATAAAAATTTCTCCTGTAACTAGATTATCTTGTTCTAAAAATTCTTTTTCCGTTTTATTAGCTAGATCTACAATTTCCTCAGCTCTTCTTCGAAGCAGCATTCCTTCATCTGTTAAAACAATTCGATTTTTTCCTCGGATAAATAATTGCGCGTTTAACTCCTCTTCAAGCTGCATCAGTTGTCTTGATAAGGTTGGTTGAGTTATATGTAAAAACTCAGCGGCTTTTGTGATATTTTCTTCACGTGCTACCGCTAAAAAATACTTAAGTACTCTTAATTCCATGCTTACACCTCACTTTATTTTATTATATAAAATTTATGACAAAATTCCTAATCCAATCTAAAGCAATTTAAAATAAGTCCATCGTACTATAAAACAGTCTATCCTATTATAGACTGTTTTCATTATATAAATTCTACTTCTCTTTCATTTAATCTTATGACATTCATACTTACATAAGTAAATACATTAATAATTCCACTGAATATATGCCAAAAACTAGTGAATTCTTTTGATTTGTGTTGTCTAGTTATATAAAATATTTCAGTATTTTTCTAAGATTCCTTCCCAAAATACAAATATTCAATTTTATTTAAATGAATTTTCATCAAATACACTTGCTTCAGACAGTACGAACATATTCATAAATGGTTGAAAACCATATATTAACATTAATCCATTTTCTTTTAAACAACTTGTTACCTTTAAAAATTGTACTTCTAAATCTTCAAACTAAGTAATTACTTCAATCATTTGATTGATTATGTTATCCATAATATCAAATCATACCTTCATTTTACAATATCTCTAGACTGCAAGGGTCAGTAACGTATTTTTAATACGATTTAATTCTCGAATAGCTTTATCAACTTGAAATCGAGCATCTTTGATCTTTGATTGAACCATCCAATCAGCAATGATTCCATCAAAGAAATAATCTGCAAAACTTAAAAAATCACTAATATTTAAATCAACATCAACCAGCTGATCTACATCACTTAATTCTTTTTTTAGATTTCGTATCGAATTACGTGCTGCTGCCATTGCTCTTTCAGCTTCATTCATTTTACCATGTTTGATCATCGTTGTAATAAAACCACCACCAATCATATCAAAAAGTCCCCAGTTTCCTGCACTACTTAAATAATCCTGAGCCCTTGATAAATGACCTAAAGTTTCTTCAATTGCATGAAGTGCTTCATTAACTTCTTTTTTCTGATTATTTTCCATAAACTTTCCCCTTTGTTATCAAATTTCAAGAATATTTTACCATATAAAAAAATAATAATCAGTTAATTATATAATGGCTTGTAATTTTCTTTTCTAATTAATATAACATTCCAATAAAAAATATGCTCCCTTCTAAGTACAAGTTTTTATTTCACTTATTTTCCTAGAAAAGAGCAATTTAATATAATTTTTTAATTAAATTTTTATTAATTGATCCAACACCCTTAATTCTTCGTCAGTCAACGTAAAATCTTGCATTGCTAGAGAATCTGCATTTTCTCTTTGCAAATAGTATTGTTCCATAATTTCTTGAGTAGTTTTATTATAAAATATTTCCATATTAATAACATCTTCAAATTGATGCATTTTTTCTATGTCAATCTCTTCCATTTTTATTTCTCCTTGCTGATAGGCTCTTATACCCTCTTTAAATCTCTCTAAACCGTCGAATAATCGTGATTGTGGACAAGCTATATTCATTCGAATAAATCCATTACCATTTTCACCATACTCAATTCCGCTAGTCAAATACAAACCCGTCTTATCGCGAATAAATTGTGTTAACATTGTACTGTCAGTTGTTATTCGTGAACAATCAAGCCACAATAAATAAGTAGCCTCACTAGGAATTAAATAAATTTCTGGTAAATAGCATCGAATAAATTTAGATACTATATTTTTATTTTCTTCAATATATTCCCTCAATTCATCAAGCCACACTGCCCCTTTAGTAAACGCAGCAACTGTTGCCGTAATAGCAAAACTATTAGGTTCTGCCACTTCATCAGTATTAATGCCCCGATTTACCTTATGTCGTAATTGTGGATTAGCGACAACAATACAAGCAGTTTGTAGTCCAGCTAAATTAAAAGCTTTAGTTGGAGCAATACAAGTAATACTATTCATCTGATTAACTTTTGAAACACTAGCAAACGGAATATAATCTTTATTAGGTGCAGTAAGATCACAATGAATCTCGTCACTAATTACTAAAACATTATATTTAGCGCACATTTCACCGATCCGCTCTAATGATTCAATGTCCCATATTTTTCCAATTGGATTATGTGGATTACAAAGAATCATCATAGTTGTTTGAGGATCTGCCAGCTTCATTTCTAAATCTACAAAATCAATATAATATTCTTTTCCATCAAAAATTAAATCACTCGAAATAATATGCCGTCCATTATTTAAAATAGAATTATAAAAAATATTATATACTGGTGCTTGAATTAAAATATTTTCTCCTACACTTGTCATCTTTCTAACGAGTGAAGAAATTGCTGGGACTACCCCTGTACAAAATAACATCCACTCTTTTTCTAGATAATAATTATGCCTTTTTAGCCACCAGGTCTGAATACTTTCAAAGAATTCATCAGGAACGATGTTATATCCAAAAATACCATGCTCAACTCTTTGTTTTAGAGCCTCGATTATTTCTGGCGCAGTTTCAAAATCCATATCCGCTACCCACATAGGAAGTTCATTCTCTTTAATTTCCCACTTCAAAGAACCACTATTCCAGCGGTTCGTCAGTTTTGAAAATTGATTTTTCATTTTCTCCTCCTCTAACAACATATACATTCGATATTTGTTTGGCTTTTTATTGGAGGATTTGTTATCACAATTTTTGTTTCACTAGGATTTATTTTGGTCTTGTCTAGAATTAATTCACCGATACTATGTGCTTTAATTACACCTGAGATTGGATTCATAACACTATCAATATGCGAATTTACCTCAACTTCAACTGTAGAATATTCAAATGCAAGTGTTGTATTAATAAGTTTGCAGTTAATCAGTTTTAAATTTTCAATATAACAAAGTCCTTGTAAACTCTCAATCGTACAATTTATAAACGTTATATTTTTAGAATTCCATCCTAAATATTCACCAATGATCGTTGAATCATAAACTGTAACATTTTCACAATTCCAAAAGGCATCTTTTGAAATCAGCTTTGAATTATGCACTTCAATATTTCTTCCACCATCAAAACTATAATTTCCTGTTAAATTCAAATCATCAATCTTAATATTTATACTATTAAACCCAAAATAGTCACCATGTACCCTCGCTGCCTTTAAAACAATATCCGTGCAATTCCAAAGCGTTTCTTGCGCTATTGGCAAATCTACATTTTCTAAATAAATATTTTGTGCTCGACGAAATGTTTTTGGTGCCTCAATAATACTATCTATAATACTAATATTTTTAGTGTACCAAATTCCTGAGCGTGCCGTTTCCAACAATGTTGAATTAGTGACTTTAACATCATTACAATACCATAATGGATATTTCCATTTAAAAATAGTCTCATTGATTTCTATATTCTTACTTTCCTTTAACGGTGATTCACCATCAGCAAAAATAGAATCTTCAATTTTTAGATTATTACTTTTAAAAAGTGCTCTTTCACCGCTTAAATATTTTTGTTTAATTATTTCCATTTTCTTCTCCATTTCTATATTTCATAAAGCTAACTACCAGATCTCCTGCACCCACAATTTGATTTATATTACCTGCATCATCTATTTGACCAATTCGCGTATACTGATACTTAGATAAGAAGTCTTGATAGAATAATACTAAGCAATTGTCATGAAATAGCATCAAGTCTCCTTTATTAATTTGATTAACTGATTGACTAGTTACTGGCAAAGAGTATTCTAAATTATAGAATTTTTCATTACCATTTAACTCTTTCATTGTAAGCACCATCGGCAATTTTTCCAATAAAGCCTGGGATGTTGGAGTATCATCTAATGTAGCTAAAAACATTTGTCCATTAATCTCAATCTTTATTTTTATCATTTCTTTTGATTCTTCTTTTCCTTGTTTATCTATATTTTGTTTAACCAGATAGCCTATCAATATTAATACTAGAAGTAAAAAATATATTTCTTTTTCATCTTATTTATTAACTGCAAATAATTGCAGTATGATTTTTATTGATAATATTGCTATATTTTAAACGTTCCGTTTCAATGATCTCTAGCGTATGCTGAAGTTCTTCAATTTGTTCAATAATTACAGTATGTTGTTGATCAAGTATCATAATTTTTTGTTCAAATGACAGTTTTCCCTTTGAATATAATTGATTGAAATTCTTAATATCTTTTAATGTCATCCCCATATCTTTTAGTTTTTTTATTCGCTTTAAATCAGTAATATTTTCATTTGTAAACACACGTTTTCCTTCAATTCTTTGAATTACTGGTAATAACCCCAAATTTTCATAATAGCGAATCGTCGAAACTGGTATTTTTAAAATTTCAGATACTTCTCGAATAGTGTAACCCATCAAAATCTCCCCTTTGTCATATAAATAATCAATTAGTCATTTAAATAAAGCTTTTTTATTTTATAAATTAAATAATCCAAACAGTCTAATTCTTTTTGAACTAGATGAAGTTCATCTAATAATTCCTTTCTTTGTTCTGACAAAATTTGTAATTGTCCTTGATAGTTTTTATGTGCAAATAATAGCATAAATCTATCTACTAATTTACTATCACAACCTGCATCTAATAAGTTTTGATATACCGCTTCAGGTGTATCATTTGAACACATCACTTTATCATCTCCTTCAGCTATATTCTAAAATATAGCTTTTCGGATAGCAAATACTTATATTAAATAGTTTCCTATGCTTGAAAGGCATATTGATGCATGTTAAAATATCTTAAAGGAGTTGATTTGTATGGAACTTAGAGTTCTAAAATATTTTATTACTGTAGCTCGTGAAGAAAGTATTTCTGCTGCAGCTGATTATTTACATATGACCCAACCAACCCTGTCAAGACAATTAAAAGATCTTGAAAATGAACTTGGTAAGCAGTTACTAATTAGAGGTAATCGTCGGATTACCTTGACAGATGATGGAATTCTCTTTAGAAAAAGAGCCGAAGAAATTATTGACTTAGTTAATAAAACTGAAGCAGAAATGACTTTTGATAATGAAACTATTAGTGGTGATATTTATATTGGTGGTGGTGAAACAGAAGGAATGCGATTAATAACGAAAGCGATTAAAGAAACGCAAAAAATTCATCCAGAAATCAAATTTCATCTCTATAGTGGAAATGCCCAAGATGTGACTGAAAAACTTGATAAAGGTCTATTAGATTTTGGAATTTTAATTGAGCCGACTAATTTTTCAAAATATGATTTTATTAAGCTCCCTTATACCGATTGCTGGGGTGTATTGATGAAAAAAGACGCTTTTCTAGCATCCAAAGAATATATCAACCCCCAGGATTTAAAAGACCTGCCACTAATTTGTTCTAACCAAGACCTTGTTCGAAATGAACTTTCAGGGTGGCTAAAAGATGATTTTGACAAATTAAATATTGTCGCTACTTATAATCTAATCTACAATGCTTCATTATTAGTTGATGAAGGTTCTGGATATGCCTTAACACTTGATAAATTAATTAATACATACAATAGTACATTATGTTTTAAACCATTAGAGCCAAAGCTTGAAGTTGGACTAGATCTTGTTTGGAAAAAATATCAAATTTTTTCCAAAGCTGCAGATTTCTTTTTAAAAAAAGTAATTGAACTTATCTAATGCTTCATTAATTAACTGCTTTTTTTATAATGGCATTAAAATCATTCGTTGCAAAATCTAGCGAATCAATAATAAAAATCTTATTTCCATATTTATTTTTCAACTGTGGCAGTAAATAAGCAACTTGTGGTGCTAATAAAACCATATCATAATCATCAATAACTTTATCAATTTCCATATATCCTACCGCATCAACAACTATATCCAAGCCCTGACGTTTAAAAATTTCCTGCATTGAATAAGCAAAATATGAAGTTGTCAGACCGCCACTACAACTAAGTAAAATTTTATTAGTATTTACATTATTGAAAATGCTCTCACCAAGCTTAATTGTGGGTAAACAAAGATAATTAAAAAATGTATTAAATTGATCCATTGTAGATTTAAAATCATGCATTTGAAAATGTAAATAAAACAATATTTCATCACTATCTTTATTCTTTACACTCAATTCAACGATTCCCTCATTATGAAAACTGATTATTCCGGTACTGTTACTTCCATCAATACATAGAGTGCATTGATTTTCACAGACTTTGATATGTTCATGCGTCTTAACCCAGCGATAAACAACCGGTTCTAATAAATCTTGATAAAATTCATCCATATTAATTTTCCCCCTTACATTGCCTAGTATAAACCTAAAGTTAACTTTAATGTCAAGAGGGTAAGTAACTGAAAAATATTCTATATACAAAAAAACTCTATCTTAGTAGAGCTTTAACACATAATTTTAAATATTTTGCAACGTAAAAATTGAAAAAGCATCTTTCAGGGTACATTCAAAATAGGCTAACCCAACCTTTGAATTGAACCTACTCAAAGTATAACTATAAAAAATGTCATTATCTAAATACATTTTTACAAGTTCTTTTTCACCAAATTCTAATATATCATTTTTACATTGCAAAATAAGATGTTCAGAATCATAAGAAAGATAACGATTTGCTGTCTTAATAAAATCTAAGTCATATCCTTCCCTTTCCAAAAAATCGATTACGTCTCCGGTTGCCATATAATTATCCCTCCAACCTTATTATAGTATTAAGAATAAGGATTGTATATCTACTTGTACATTTTTTTAGAAGCTTTATTATAACAACAAAGGATAACCTCAAAAATTTATCATTAAAGTGGCTATCCTTTATTATTAGTTATTGTGGCGGTACCGTAAACGAGATTGCGCCCTTAAATCGAGCCCATAAAAAATATACTAACGGTAATAAAAACCGATCTTCACTATTTACATCTTTAATAATAAAATAGTCTCGACCTGCATCCTCAACTATACCAACAAAAACTTCATCTCGCCATTTCTCACTATCACTATAAGTGAAATAAAAAGTCCCAAGCTTACCGATATTCAAACGAATGATATTTCCCATATATATTTGTGGTACAGCTGCCGGATTAGGGTTTTTAGGCGGTATCAGTGTACCGTCAGGATTCACTTCAGCATCTGGATCCTGTCTAACAAAATAAGGATTTAAATCTTCAAAATAATTCATAAATGCATCTCCTTTAGATTTCACATACTAAATTTGGTCCGGGATTATAAAAACAATGATTCTTAAATCGACCCGAAAATTCTCCATAAAATGTTTTTGGGCAAGTAACATTATCCCCAGGGTTTTTGAACCATAACGCATATGTTGCTGGAGCATTCCGATAACCTTTAATTGTTTTAAGCGCTAGTTCTTTTTCTTTGGTATTAACAGGTCCATTAAATAAATCTGTTCCAACTCCAGCAAAAGCATTTTTCTGATAAATTGCTTCCGTAATAGTAACAACATTTTTAAATACATCACAAACTGCAGCAACTCTATTAACGACAACATTCCCAACTAACAGCATTCCTTCTTGACCTTCGCCTAATGCTTCAGCCTTGATCAACCGTGCTAGTAATTCTACTTCCTTACTGTTGTAAGCAATCCTTGAGCTCATCTTCTGATATCACCTCTTTAAGACTATATGCCGATAAAGCAACAATATAACTAATTTATACAGTAATTTAAGCTTTTTTCGACTTATTCAAAAAATATTATTAGATATAAAATTAATCTTTCGAATAATAACTTTATTCCCGATATTTTGTTAACAACATTAACAGAACTATGATAAAAAAACTTCTAATTTTGTTAATAGTATTTAAATCAACTATTTTTTACTTTCCAAAATTATCAGTAACGATTATGATACGAGTGTAGTTAAGGAAAGAAGGTAATTAAAATGAATAAGAGAGAAATTGAAAAACAAGCACTCAATTCATTAAACACTTACTTTAAAGATAATCCCGATAAAGTATTGAATGATTTTGAGCGAAAGCCTTTGGATAAAGAAGATATAACTAAAATTGTCAACGAAGAAATCCAAGCTCAAGAAAAAAAAGTTGAATCACTTGAAGTGCTGAGAAAAAATATTGCTATTGAGGCAGAAGAATCGTTAGAAAAGGTTTTAGGTAAAAGGATTACCAGCAAAAAATCTCCAAATAAATTAACTGTTGATGAGATGGCAGTTAAACTACAAGAAGAAAAAACTCATCAAATTGAAACTGCAAATAAATTAAAAACAGCTAAATTAAGGAAATAACATTTGTTAATGCCATTAACAAATAATCTAAATTGAAAGTAGAAATTTTGTTAACAGCATTTATAAATGATTATTATATATAGAATTATTTTGCACAGAAGCATATATTACAAATGAAAACAAAAGAAAGAGGGAAATTATTATGAATACTAAAAAAATCAATGAACAAGCTATTGAATCTTTAAAAACTTATTTTAACGAAGGTAAAGATCTTATTAAAGAAAATGTTACACCACTTACTAAAGATCAAATTAAAGCTATCGTTAATGAAGAAATTGCTCATCATGAAGCTAAATTACATGAATTAAATGATTTAAAACAAAAAATTGATTTAGAAGCAGAAGAAGCTTTTGAAAAAGTTTTTGGTAAAGCTAAAGAAGAACCAAAAACACATAAACTAACTACTGATGAAATGGCAGTCAAACTTCAAGAAGAAAAAGAACATCAAATGGATGTTGCTAATAAATTAAAAGAAGAAAAATTATCTCATTAAATTAATTATTCTAAAAAAAGTCACGACAAATCAATATCGTGACTTTTTTATTAATCTGATAACATTATAAAAAGTAGTTATCAAAATAGCCATACAAACGTACAGTTATTTCATTAGTTCTTTTTCAAACATTTTTTTACTTGTTAAAAAAGCAATTACAAGAATCGCAAAAGAAATATCAAAAGGACTCTTTAAAGTAAGTATTACAATGAACAAACCAACAATAATTCCAAAAATTTGAAAAGAGAAAGGCTTTAATGACAACCGATTTTCCTTAATTAGTTTGTATTGATTAACTAGATTATGTAATGTAACATAGAAAGCAATAATCGCAATCAAAACATCAACAGAAAAACTGACTAAATAATTATCAGTTAATAATTCTTTGATAAAAAGTAAAACAATATAGCCACACATCGTTTGCCATAAACCAGCAATAATATACTTTTCAAGTACTTCTTTTTTTATCTCTTTTAATCGCTTTTTACTAGTTTTTTCTTTTTTCATTATTTAGTAACCTTTAAAATATGTCCACTCATTTCTTCAATATGACTATTAAAGAATTCTTCCATCACTTTAATCATATAAGCAGTATCTTTGACACCAGCTGTTTCATAAGATGAATGCATTGCTAATTGAGGTAATCCTATATCAACACTGTTCATTGAAACTTGTGCCATTGCAATATTACCTAACGTGCTACCACCAGCAGTATCACTGCGATTAGAGAAAAATTGTACTGGAACTCCAGCCTTTTTACATAATCCCTTAAAAACAGCTATACTAACTGCATCACTAGTATATTTTTGACCAGCATGAGATTTTACAACAATACCCTCATTCATATAAACACAATTATTAACATCTGTTTTCGCAGGATGATTTGGGTGTACAGCATGAGCATTATCAGCACTTAACATAAAGCTTGAAGCCAATGCCCGATAATATTCTTCTTCACCTTTTCCTAAAGCATTGTTGATTCTACGCATAGCATCATATAAAAATGTTGATCCTGCACCCTGTTTAGTACCTGAACCTACTTCTTCGTTATCAAAACAGGCAAATACATTGATTGATTGCTTATTTGCTCCCTTGAGAAAACCTTGTAATGAAGTATATGCACATTGTAAATCATCTAGTTGTGGACATGAAATAAATTCTTCATTAGCTCCCCAAATTGATGGTTCCATGCGATTATATAAATATAGATCTGTTCCATAAATAGTTTCAACATCAACACCTAATTCATCAGCAATCAGTTTCTTTAAATCTCCTGCTTTAGTTTCAGATCCACCAAATAACGGTAACATATCAACTTGTTTATTATAAGCATAACCATCATTGACAGTACGATTCATGTGAATTGCAACATTCGGAATCATTACTAGATCTCGATCAATATTTACTAGTTTGGTAACATAGTTATCACCTTCTTGAACTAAAACCCTACCTGCAATAGATAATGGGCGATCAAACCAGGTAGCACATAACATCCCACCATAACCCTCTGTATTTAATTGCGTATACTTACCTTTTATTTCAATTTCAGCATTCTCTTTGACTTTAAAAGTTGGTGAATCACTATGTGATGCAGCAACATTAAAACTATAATTATCTAAATTCTCACCAAGATTAAAAGCAATAATGCTAGAATTATTTCTAGTGACAAAGTAATGACCACCCTTCTTAATTTGCCACGTTTGTCCTTCTAATAATTCTTCATACCCATGTTCAATTAAAATGTTCTGCATATTAGCTACAGCATGAAAAGCAGTTGGGCTTTGCTTAATAAAAGTTACTAATTCCTGTGATATTTGTTTATCCATTTTCATGACCTCCATAATTACGGCTCTATTGTAACATATCCTTTAACATGTGTTAAAGGAATGTCTAAGATACTATTGACTTGTCTTACCACGTTTAGCTAGAGCAGGCATAATTGCTCCTAATCCAACTAAAATAATTGGGGTAATAATATTCATTGCGATTTCAAATGCACTTCCTTTAAACATTCCTAAAGCACAACAAGCTGCAGTGACAATAAAACACCACCATCCAAAAAATTTCGCAAAAAATTGACTTTTAGTAAAGCGATATTCTGCTGGAAATTTATCAATTGCTTTACGCAATGCAATATATGCAATAAACACCCATAAATAACGCAGTGGCATACAAACTGAATTTAGTTGGGTCAAGAATTTTAAAAATGCCGTAACACTTCCTATTCCTAACGCCGGAATTAAAATTAATGGTGTAACAATTGCTACTACCAACAAAATTCCATTGGTATATGCGCCTTTGTCATTTTTCTTTAATAATTTTGCAGGAATAAATTGACGCGCATTTTCATTGTCTAATAACATTCTAAGTGGCGCATCGATAGAAATTACCAAAGTTGATAATTGCCCGACCATATTACATACTGCATAAACAATTAAGAAGGTATTACCAATACCATAATACTCTCCTAATTTTTGGAATGACCAATATGCTCCATTAGCTACATATGAATCAAAATTAGCATTAATTTCAGCAACATTAAACATCATTCCCATTGAAATTGTACCCAAAATGGCACAAATAATTACCATGATTGCCAATGCAATCATCCCCTTAGGAAATCCTTTTGAAGGATTTTCTACTTTATTTACATATGGTGAAATTTTTTCACATCCACCTACGGCAAATACTAATATCGATAATGAAGTAAAATATTCTAACCTAAACGATGGAATTAAATTTTTAAAACTCCAATCAATAGTTTGATATCCTCCATTAGGATTTAAAGCCGGTGCTGCCATCATTAAGATAATAAATAAAATTGACATTACAAACATCGACGATCCAGCAATAGTCGCCAATGATTTTAATGGATTTAACCCCCGTGATGCTACCCAGGCAAATACTAAAAATACTACCAGGGTAATAATTTGGACTAGGCGAATATCCAAAGAATCATAAAAAGATGAATTTTGGAACAATACCCAACTTAAAGCTTTTAGCCCACCTGATGCTTTAGAAGCAATATAAGGCATATGAACAACCCAATAAGTCCATCCAGCATAGTAAGCTAATTTTGGTCCTAAAGTTTCTTGAATCCATGAACTCACACCACCACCAGCATTTTTAAATGCTGAGCCTAACTCTCCTACCATTAATGCATATGGTACGAAGTATAGTGCAAACATCATGATCCAACTAAAAATTACTTGGACTCCGTTAAAGTATACAAAACCATTAACCACATTTCCGAATCCCCAAACAGTCGAAAAGGCCATAAAGGCTAAGTTATACCAAACGATTTTCTTCGAATTTGACATAAAACCCTCCTAATCTTGAACAACACCGTGTTCGTTTTAGTCCCGTCGGGTTGCAAAACTAATTGTTTATAAATAAAAACAGTTCATTTGCTTCGCAACGTTTCTATTATAACAAAAATCTTATATTTAGCCTACACATTTACATTTTTTTATTATAATAATGAAAATTATTCCCGCTGTATAAAAAAAGATACCCAATTATCCTCAGATATCTAATTTACTTTTTTTAAATAACGATATTTAACCCATCCTATTTCGTTATCTTTGATCACATAAGCATAAGGACCGTATATTCCCACTAATTTAATTACCTCACCTTTTTCCAAAGGAATCAAATAATCAACATAGTCATCCAAACAATAATATTTTTGATTATTTAAATACAAAAATTCATTCTTGATCTTAAAAATCTTACCTGTTTTAATTTGTTTGCAGGTTGAAAATAATTTTCCCTGCTTAAGCACCTCGACTTCAAAATTAGGCCATGCCACTTTATTGACAACTTGTTTTTCTACATTAACATCAACTACTGCCTGATATAACGGTAACGGCTGTATATATTCTTTTGATAACTTAAATCTATCGCCATCACCAGTAATTATCAATGCATTTAATTGACTAATAGATTTTACCCCAGTTCCCCCATCAATACTAATAATACGCTTTTGCTTATCAATGATAATATCATTATTGATTGCATTAGCATATTGATTTGATGTCGGTAAATGTCCAACCACAACATATTTATCTAAACAGTGACCAGTTTGATAAAACGTTCGCATTTCAATAAGCGATGAAGTAGATGAATTTTGCCAGTCTTTTCGATTTTCAATTCCTGCATGAACAAAAATAAAATTATTGAATTCTAGTATTGTTGGTAAAGTTTTAAAATATTGAAAATATGGCCGCAAAAACTGTTTTATTTTTACCTGCATTACTTCAGGATTTTCTTTTTTTATGTCTATATTCAATTTTTCTAGAGCTTGTCGAATCATTCCGCCTTTACCAATACGATTTAAATAGTGAACTATTTGGTTAGCATATTTAGGATTATCTACCATTTCTTCTAACGCATATTCACAATTACCAAGAATCACATATACGCGCTCACTTTTTGCCTGAAGTTCTTGTAAAAATCTAACAGTTTCTAAAGCTTGCGTACCTTTTTCAATAAAGTCACCTAAAATAATCAAGTAATCATCGTATCGATAATCAACCTTTTTTAGCAGTGCTTTAAATCGATCTAAGTGAGAGTGAATATCACTGATTACAATACAGCGATATTCTCCTACTACTTTTATTTTTATATGCTGTGCCTCCAACATTCACTTCACCTCTAGTCCTACTATAGCATAAATATATAAATAATTTACAGTAATATTATCTTAAGTATTTATAAATTCTGCGTTATAATCATACTAGAAACGAGGTAATAAAAATGTTAAAAGAAATTGAACAACGTCAAAGCATTAGAAAGTATTTGAACAAACCAGTTGAACCTGAAAAAATCTTAGAACTTTTAAAAGCAGCAATGAACGCGCCGACAGCCCGTAATACACAAGAATGGAAATTTAAAGTTATTACAAATTCTCAAGCACTAAATGATATGACGAAATTATCACCATATACAACAATGATGAAAGAAGCTCCTTGTGCTATTCTCGTAATAGCTGATTTAAATAAAGCTATTTCACCTGAATATGGTCTAATCAATTGTAGTGCAGCAATTGAAAACCTTTTAATTGAAGCAGTCAATCAAGGGCTTGGTTGCTGCTGGTGTGGAATCGCTCCAGTTTCGGAAAGAATTGAAGGTTTTAAAAACTATTACAATCTAGCTGATAATGAATATCCCGTTGGTGTTGTAGCTGTTGGTTACAGTAATGAAACAAAGCCACTGATTGATCGCTTTGATTCTAAAAATATTAGCTATTTTAAATAGAATCAAAAATTATTCTTTGTTAAAACTATTTTTATTTATTCAAATATTGACTTCTAGTTAACTCTAAGATGTATGATAAATTTATTAATACAACTATAATAGAAAGAAGGTTAATTATGGAAAATAAATTTGGTTTTGGTTGTATGCGACTACCAATGAAAAATGATGAAGTCGATTATGACGAGTTTAATCAAATGATTGATTTGTATATGCAGGAAGGATTTAATTATTTTGATACTGCCCACGGGTATCTAGGCGGAAAAAGTGAGACCGCACTTCGTGATTGTTTAGTCTCACGCTATCCCCGTGAATCATATGTCCTTACTAACAAACTAACTAAAAGTTTTTTTAACAGCAAAGAAGATATTCTTCCACTATTTAATGAGCAATTACAAAAAACAGGTGTTTCATATTTTGATTATTATTTAATGCATGCACAAGACCGTGAAAATTATAAGCATTTTCAAAAATGTCAAGCTTATCAAGCTGCTCAAGAATTAAAAGCAACAGGAAAAGTCAAACACATTGGAATTTCATTTCATGATACTGCAACTATTTTAGAGATGATCTTAAGTGAACATCCCGAAATAGAAATTGTCCAAATTCAATTTAATTATGCTGATTTTAATAATCCTAGTGTTGAAAGTAAGAAGGTTTATGAAGTATGTCGCAAATTTAATAAACCTATTTTAGTAATGGAACCAATTAAAGGCGGTGGTCTTGCGAATCTTCCCGAAGCAGCAAATAGAATTTTAACTGATCTAAATAAAAATGCCAGCAACGCTAGTTATGCTCTACGCTTTGCAGCGTCTTTTGAAGGTGTATATAAAGTTTTATCAGGTGTTAGTAATTTAGAGCAAATGAAAGATAATTTGAAGGTTATGAAAAATTTCATTCCTTTTAACGATGAGGAATACGAGGCGGTAGCAAAAGTTCGAAAAATATTAGATTCCTTAGGAGGAATTCCTTGTACCGCTTGTCGTTATTGTACAGACGGCTGCCCGATGAAAATTTCAATTCCTGACTTATTTGGCTGTTATAATGATAAAAAAATATTTAATGACTGGAATAGTGATTATTATTATGGAGTTCACACAAAAACTAATGGCAAGGCATCTACTTGTATTGGATGTCAACAATGCGAACATATTTGTCCGCAGCATCTGCCAATTATTAAATATTTAAAAGAAGTCGCTGAAACATTTGAGTAATTAAAAAGATACTCCATGATGCAAATGTAATGAAAAGGTAGGTATTAGTTCCAATATCTACCTTTATTTTACTTCTGTATCATTTGAATAGTCCTTTTAATATATAACTTTATCCAAGATTCCATTTACATATGCAATAAAAATGCCATAATTTGTCATCGGAATCATTTGCCCTTTTGCCTGATTAACTCTTGTCATAATATACCGGCGATTAAACATACAGCCACCACAAGTAATAATTAAATCGTACTTGGTTAAATCATCTGGAAAATCTGTTCCACTAACAATTTCAACACCAATTCCAGGAAATTTTTTCTTTAACATTCGAGGAATTTTAACCCGTCCAATATCTTCACTTAATGGTGCATGACTACAACATTCTGCAATTAAAACTGTCGAATCACCATTCAGCCGTTCTAAGATTTCAACACTTTTAGCATAATAATTTAAATCTCCCTTATAACCTGCCATTAAAACAGAAAATGATGTCAATTTGCTTTCTGAAGAAATATTTTCATAAACATATTTAAATACTTGTGAATCTGTAATAACAAGATCAGGGGCTTGATTTAATTTTTGTAAAGCTGATTTTAGTTGTTCCGTTGTTACAGCCATAATTTGACAACCTTTATCAAGCAATTCACGCATTACCTGAACTTGGGGTAAAATTAATCTGCCTTTGGGAGCTTGAATATCTTGTGGCATTACTAATAGTACAAGATCACCTTTTTTTGCTAATTCACCTGTAATGCTTTCTTTTTCAAAATCAGCCGGTACCTTTTCAAGCAATTTTTCCTGTAACTCTTTTATTCCTTGCTTCGTTAACGAACTAATCAGTAATGGTGTTTCACTAGTTGCTTCAGTAATTTTCTTTAGAAGATTATCATTCCTTTGTAAATCAGCTTTACTTATTACTAATATCGTAGGAATATGCTTCTCTTTAAAATAATGATACCAGTCTAATTCTTGACAAATCTTTCTATCATTAAAAAGAATGATTGCAATATCAATCTTTTCACTAGCTTTTTTTGTCTTATCGTTTCGCAATTGCCCTAGAGTCCCAATATCATCAAAACCTGCAGTATCAACTAACAAGCATGGTCCCAAACCATCAATTTCCATCGCCTTATAGACAGGATCAGTAGTTGTTCCCGGTTCACTTGAGACAATTGAAACTTCTTGATTAACAAAGGCGTTGATCAATGCCGATTTGCCACTATTACGTTTTCCAAAAAAACCAATATGGAGCCGATTAGCTCCTGGTGTTTTATTTAACCCTGCCATTATTAGAACCTGAAATCACGTTTCCCGTCTTCAATCATCGTAAGACGTTCTTGACAAATTTTTCTAACTTTATCACTAGTGATATTATCTAATTCCTTCATAATTAAATTATCAGCTTTTAACTTAGTATCATCACCGGCATAATCTTGACTATATTCCTTTAATGTCATCAAAGCATTAGGATGACAACAATTCGAGATTTGACCAGATTTACATAATTGCATAAAACGATCTCCCGTTCTTCCTTCGCGATAACAAGCAGTACAAAAACTTGGAATATAATTTAATTCACATAACCACTTAACAACCTCATCTAAAGTTCTATTATCACTAATATCAAATTGTGCAGAAGTAGTATCTTCTTCAGTTTCAGGTTCATCATAACCGCCAACACTTGTCTTAGAGCCACCACTAATTTGTGAAATACCTAACTCTAACACTCTTTCTCGAACCCGTTTAGATTCACGTGTTGAAATAATCATTCCCGTATATGGTACTGCCATTCTGATGATCATTACAATCTTTTCAAAAATTTTATCGCTGATAGCATTACTAAAGTCTGATTTATCAATATCATCTGCTGGACAAATTCTCGGAACACTAATCGTATGTGGTCCAACTCCTTTTGCGGCCTCTAAATGTTCGGCATGCATCAATAAACCCACAAAATCATATCGATACATTTCTAGCCCAAATAAAACCCCAATACCGACATCATCAATTCCACCATCCATAGCCCGATCCATTGCTTCAGTATGATAAGCATAATCATGTTTTGGTCCCGTTGGATGCAGTGCTTCATAATTTTTCTTATTATATGTTTCTTGGAAAAGAATATAAGTTCCTATCCCAGCCTCTTTTAGCTTTTTATAGTTTTCAACTGTTGTTGCAGCAATATTAACATTAACCCGCCTAATTGCTCCATTTATATGTTTGATCCCATATATAGTTTTAATGCTTTCCAATACATATTCAATTGGATTATTGATTGGATCCTCTCCTGTTTCTAATGCTAAACGCTTATGCCCCATATTTTGAAGTGCGATGACTTCTTTTTTTATTTCTTCTTGAGTTAATTTTTTTCTTGCAATATGCTTATTTTTTAAATGATAAGGACAATAGACACAACCATTAACGCAATAATTTGATAAGTATAAAGGTGCAAACATTACAATTCTATTACCATATAATTTTTGCTTAATCATTTTAGCAACTTTTTCCATTTCATCAATTGCTTCAGGAATTTCACACTCCAATAACAGCATTGCTTCACGGTGCGTTAATCCTTTACAGTCTTTAGCACGCTCAATTAAAGAAAAGATTAATTCTCGATTATCTTTATTTTCTTTAGCATATGCAATTGTTTCCAGTATTTCTTGATCATCAATAAATTCTTCAGCCTTATTAGATTTTACATTATACATTTTCCTTTTTCTCACTTTCTTTTACTTAGGTCTAACCCTCGTAATCAAATTTACAATAATCTCCACGCTCATATACAACTTCATATCCCGCCGTCTTTAGCGTATCAATTAATTCTTTTAATCCTTCACTCGCTTCTTGTCCACTCGCTGCTTTTCCATCATATAACGAGTATTTTTTTCTTACCTCCTGAGGTGATAAATTAGGCATCACAACATTACAACCATGGTTAATTCCCTCTAAGCGCCCATTAGAATCTAAAGTTGCTAAAGCAGTTGTTGCAGGCAATAGAACATCCTTTGTCATAATTCTAATCAAACTTAATAAAAAAAGAGTAAGTTTTAAATCACCATTTGGTTGGTTTTTAAAAGGCGTATTTTGATGCACTAAATATGGTCCAATCCCTACCATTTCCGGCTTTAGCTCTTTAATAAACAATAAATCATTAACCAGACAATCAATATCCTGATGATAACTTCCTACCATAAATCCACATCCTGTTTGAAACCCAATTGCTTTTAAATTCAAAAGACAGTCAATTCGATTATCAAATGACATCTCATGAGGATGAAGCTGATAGTAATGCTCTCTATTATAAGTTTCATGACGAAGCAAATAACGATCAGCACCTGCATTAAAATACTTTTGATAAGTTTCTTTACTTTTTTCTCCTAACGATAGCGTAATTGCACAATCAGGATATAATTCTTTTATTTTCTCAATAATTTCTACCATTCGTTCATCTTGGTAATATTCGTCTTCTCCACCTTGTAAAACAAATGTTCGAAAGCCTAAGCGATAACCTTCTTTGCAGCATAATAATATTTCTTCTAAATTTAGCCGATAGCGTAATGCTAATTTATTACTGTGACGTAATCCACAATAATAACAATCATTTTTACAATAACTGCTGATTTCAATTAATCCCCGAATATAGATCTTATTTTTAAATATTTGTTCAGTGATTTTCGCAGCAATCTTCTTAGCGTAATCAAAATCGTTTTGATCAAATGTTTTTAATAATCTTTTAAACTCATCAAAATCCAATGCGCCTTCTTGATGAAGCTTGTTAATTAAATCAATATTACTCATTCTATCCTTTTGAATATAGTGCCTTTACACTGACACCTTTGAGCATTCCGATTTTTCCCGATAAAGCCCCTATTACATCATTTGGTCCATCAACGATAACAGACATAACTGATACTTGCTTATCTTTATAGGGAATTCCCATTCGCCCAATAATATAGCGACTATATTTATGCAACAAGTCATTAATCTTATTAGCACTGTCTAATTCATAAACAAAAATTCCTAAAATTGCAATTCTACTTTCCATTTTACCTCCTTAAACTAAAAACCATTAGGGCGTACTAATGGTTGAACAAAACAAAAATAATTGTTCACCCTTTGACTCAGAAATTTCCTCATCATTAGCTGCATACTTATATTCTACCACATTTGAAATGAAAACGTTATCATTTTAATTCTTTTTGGTTTACTCTTTTGTCTTCGACACGTATAATGAAATAAAGCGAGGTAAAAAATATGTTAATAATTCACAAACTTGAACATACTCACTTTTCATCAAGTGAAGCTATTATTATTGACTACATTCTTGAACAAGGTTTAAAAATAAAGAATATGTCAGCCAACAGTATTGCTAAAGCAACATTCACTTCTGCCCCACTTTTAGTACGTATTGCCAAAAAATTAGGTTATTCCGGCTGGAACGCCTTTAAAGAAGATTTTATTGCAGAACTCGAATATTTATTTAAAGAACAAAAGGTCGATGCTAGTATTCCTTTTGTTGTTAGTGATGATATTATGACAATTTCTAATAATATCGGTCAACTTCAAATTGATGCGATTCAAGACACGATGTCCATGCTGAATCATGATGACTTACAAACGGCCTTACGTTATCTTCGAAATGCTAAAGAATTAGATCTCTATGGAGTTTCTAATAACCTTTTATTAGCAGAAGGATTTAGAAGTAAATTATTTTATATTCATCGTAATGTAAATATCTGTCGTCTGCCTGGTAATCCCAAGGTTCAAGCGGCAATGAGTGATGAAACCCATTGTGCTATTTTAATTTCATATTCTGGAGAAACAGAATTTATTATTGAGGTTGCTAAGGTATTGAAAAAGAAAGAAACTCCAATCATCGCGATTACCTGTATTGCAAATAATCGCCTTTCTAAAATTGCTGATGTAACATTACGAATTTCATCACGTGAAATGTTACATACAAAGATTGGAGATTTTGCAACAACAACATCGATTAAATACTTACTGGATACTCTTTATGCAGGAATTTTTTCATTTGATTATCAAAAAAATCTTGATTATAAAATTCAAATTGCTAAAGCTGTTGATGACCGTCACTCGGGTTATGAGTTTATTGATGAAGATGAATTTCCTCAATAAACTCATCAATTCAAAACCAAACAAAAAAAACACCCCTTACGTGGGTGTTATTTTTATTTGGTAGCCTGTACGGGGTTCGAACCCGTGAATGCTAGGATGAGAACCTAGTGTGTTGACCGCTTCACCAACAGACCATGTAAATATTATAGCACTATTTATAAAAAAAAGACAATCATTATTCAAAACAATTTTTATCAATATAATTATTAGATGTTTTAGATAGTGTAGTGAATCTATGGCAAAATTATCTATACAGTTGAGTATATTTTAGACATGGACCCAGAAATATCAACATCAATAATTATAAAACTTATATTCATTATAATAATAAGTACCAACTTTAAAGCAATCAGAGCTAATAAAACAGTAATATATGCCACTTTTAAAAGCCTTTTTAATGGAAACAAAATTCCTGTAAAAAAGGCTTTTATGTATATTCAAAATACTATTTCAATTTAAGTATCAAATTATTTCATACTTAATAACCTAATGGCCAGATCGATTCTTTTAAGTGATTCATTTTTCCCTAAAATATGTGCAATTTCAACAGCTCCGCCCGGAGTAAATGACTTAAAAGTCAAAGCAACTCTGACAGGATACATAATCCGTCCATTCTTCACTTCTTTTTCTTGAGCTAAATTAATAAATAAATCATGTAACGCTAGATCATCATTAAAATTATCAAAAGTACTTAAAGCATCTCTAACCCAAATAAGAGCTTCTAATGAGTTTTCAGGATTTGTTTTCATCTTTTTATTTTTAAATAATGTTTCATCAGCATTACATGGTTCATTAATAAAATCAATCATCTCCGGTATTTCATTTAAATAGGAAATCCTCAATTGTAGTACTTGACTCAGTTCTAATAAATCAACATCGCGTGTAATTATTTTTTGATAATACGGCATTGCTAGTTGATGAAAATTTTCTAACGTTAAATTTCGTAAATAAAGTCCATTCATCCACTTTAATTTATCGAGATCAAAAATTGCTGGTGCCTTTGATATTCTTTTAATATCAAAATTTTTAATCAGTTCGGATAAAGAAAAAATCTCTTCCTCACCTTCTGGAGCCCACCCTAATAAAGCAATATAATTAATGACTGCTTCATTTAGGTATCCTTGCTTAATTAAATCTTGATATGAAGCATCTCCATTGCGCTTTGATAGCTTATGCTGCTCATCTTTCATCACTGGCGGAACATGAATGTACGTTGGAATTTCCCAATTAAAAGTTTGATAAATTATATTATATTTCGGCGTACTAGCTAAATATTCATTTCCTCGTACTACATGGGTTATACTCATCAAATGATCATCGATGATATTAGCAAAATTGTATGTTGGATAACCATCACTCTTTAGTAACACCCCCTCATCTAAAGTATCATTATCGACAGTTATTTCTCCGTATACTTCATCATTAAAAGTTGTTTGCCCCTGCTTAATTGTTTGTCTGATAACATACGGTTTATTTTCTGACAATAGTTTCTCTATTTCTTCATCAGATAATTGATGACATGGATCTTTAAATATTTGATCCTCTTTATTACCCTTAACATTTTCTTGATTACAAAAACAGTAGTGAGCTCCATTCAGCTTAACAAGCTCATGAGCGTACTTTTGGTAAATTTCTAATCTTTGTGATTGAATATATGGTCCATATCCGCCATCTTTATCAGGTCCTTCATCATATTCAAGTCCAGTATCTGATAATGTTTGATAAATTACATCTATTGCCCCAGCTACTTCCCGGGCTTGATCTGTATCTTCAATCCTCAAAATAAAATCACCATCGTCTTTTTTAGCAATCAAATAACCATACAAAGCTGTTCGTAAGTTACCTATGTGCATATAGCCAGTTGGACTAGGTGCAAATCTTGTTCTAATTTTCATAAATTTCATTCCATCCCCTTGTATTTTTTCCAATAAAGTTTTAAAATTATAAATGTCCACTAATTAGGGTATAGCCAAGCGGTAAGGCATCAGACTCTGAATCTGACATTTCCTTGGTTCGAATCCAAGTACCCTAGCCATGCATTTAAAAGTAGAGCTTTCTACTTTTTTTATTATATTCCTTTCTTATAAGTAAATCTATAAAAAAACAAGTTGAATTAACATATGTTAACCAACTTGTTTTTATTAATTGCCTCCGGGACCATCTTGACGCTCGCGTTCATCAGGATAATATTTGGTATTATTATTTGTCCATTGATTATTACCAGCTGTTTTTACTGCTTCATTTGACTTATTTTGTTTTTTCTTATTCTTCACTATTATCACCCCATAATAGTTTGTCTCCAATAAATAAATTAATACTACATTTCTAACTTATTCATAACTTTCTAACTACTTATTGTTAAAAAGTATGTAGCTAAATATTTTTAAGCTTATAACATTATTGAAAATAATATTTATCTAAAATTTATAACTATAAAACTATCTTAACATACTCTAAATTTATTTTCTTTACCATCACGATCAGCTACAATACTTTCAATCGAATGTTCAACCATATCACTGACTGCTTGTTCTGTATAAAAGGCCATATGTGGAGTTAATAAAACATTGGGCATATCTCGTAATATAGATAATTCATGGTTTCCAATCACTTTGTATTTATAATCATTATAATATAATCCTAATTCATTTTCGATTACATCTAAAGCACAGGCAGCGATTTTACCGCTCTCTAACGCACTAATCAAATCACTGGTATCGATAATACTTCCACGAGCGGTATTAATTATAATAACACCATCCTTCATTTTTTCAATAGTTTCTTGACAAACAAGATGATACGTATCTTCTAAAGCCGGAACATGAAATGTTATGATATCGCTCTTAGTAATAATTTCTTCCATTGCCACATAATCTGCATATTTTCTTACTTCTTCTTTTTCAAATGGGTCATAAGCAAGTATCTGACAGCCAAAACCACTTAGATTTTTAATCACTTTTTGACCTATAGCACCTGTTCCTATCACCCCAACAACCATATTTTCAAGTTCTAATCCAATACTCTCGTTTAATGAATAATCAAATCCAATTGCTCGACGCATGATCATTTTCATTTTTCTTAAAGCCATTAACATTATCATTACTGTATAATTTGCAACGCTGGCAGTCGAATAGGTTACATTACTTACGATCATCTTATTCGCCTTAGCTGCTTTCAAGTCAATATGATCATAACCAATAGTTCTTGTTGAAATATGTTTTACACCTTGTTCATGCCAAATCTCAATAATTTCCTTAGTGATTGCTGTAGTAATAACACTTACCCCGTTACAACCTTTTGCTAAAACTGCATTTTCTTTATTTGGTGAATCATATATTTTAATTATTTCAACACAATAATGTTGTGAAAACTTTTCAAAATATTGTCCCTCATCAAATTCTCGATAATTATATACTGCAATTTTCATGTTTTACCCCCTATTATTTACAACTACTATAGTTTAGCACTTGCCTTAGAAGATGTAAACTCTTTGTCAACTGTCACTAGGATTAACATGAACATTACAATGTTTGACTGTTGGAAAATTATTTTCAATCAAATCATGCACTTGATGAGCAATAGCATGAGCATGACGTAAATTATCATTTCCATCAACCTGTACTTCTAAATCTATATATACTTTATTACCAAATAATCTTGTTTTCAAATCATCAATATTAATTATTTCACTTTGCTCCGTAATTAAAGAAATCAAATCCTCTTGAAATTCTCTACTACAGGCATGATCAATCATTTGATCAATCGCATCATTAAAAATCTCGATCGCTACCTTTAGAATAAAACCACAAATGAGAATACTAGCAATTGCATCTAAAATATAATATCCTAAATAAAAACCAATAACGCCGACTAAACTGCCAATTGAAGAAAAAGCATCACTTCGATGATGCCAGGCATCTGCTTTCATTGCATTTGAATTGATACGTTTTGCTTCAATAATCGTATACCAATACATCGCTTCCTTAGCCACAATCGATATTACAGCTATAACAATAGCTAACGATCCATATTTTAATTTAACATTACTTGGGTTAATAATTTCTATAATACCGCCATATCCTATCAACAACGCCGTTAAAAACAACATAACTGCAAGAATAATTGCTGCCACACATTCAAACCGTTCATGACCATATGGATGTTCTAAATCACTTTCTTTACTGGATAATTTTACGCCAACCATAACTACAACTGTACTTAAAACATCTGACGCAGTATGGATACCATCGGAAATAATTGCATTAGAAAAAGATATAAACCCAATTAAGATTTTAAAAAATGCTAAAATTAAATTTCCTAATAATGTAACTGTTGAAACACGCATTACCGTTTTTTGATACTCTTCCATATTATCACCTAAGTTATTATATGCAAAAAAAGTAATCTAGTGACCTAGATTACTCATCATTTTCCTTAAATTCTTTAATAATTGTTTTAGTCGAACTTGTCCCAATTCGTTCAACTCCCAAATTTATAAATTCATTAAAAGTTTTATAATCCCTAATCCCGCCTGCTGCTTTGACTTTACAAACACCATCTACAGTTTCTAACATTATTTTCACATCTTCGATCAAAGCTCCACTTGTTCCAAAGCCAGTAGAAGTCTTGATAAAATCCGGTTTAACTTCTTTAGCAATTTGTGCACATTTCCTGATTTCATCTTTTGTTAAATAACAATTTTCAAAAATTACTTTACTAATGATTCCTGCCTCACGGCAAATCTTAACAATTGTTTCCATCTCTTCCTTGATATAAGTAAAATCACCGTCTTTAACTTTAGCAAGATTTAAAACATAATCAATCTCGTCAGCACCATCTTTGATTGCCTCAATAGTTTCAAAAGCTTTGACTGCTATTGTTGTTTGACCTAAAGGAAAAGAAATAGCTGCGCCAACATGGATTGTGGTGTCTTTTAATAATTCTTTACAAAATTTAGTATAGTAAGAATTTATTGCGACCATCTTTACCTTTAATTCTTTTGCCTCATTACAAAAAGCTTGCATCGCTTCTTTTGACGCATATGGCTTTAATAATGTATGATCAATATACTGAGTAATTTCTTCTAATGTTCGTTGCATTTATATCCCGCCTTTCTATTTATCATAATTATACTACAAACCCTCTATTATGATAACGTATTTTTATTTAACAGGATAACGTATTACTGTTTTTAAATTTTCAGGTTTACATTTTCTTGGATCACTTAAATAAATTTCATGATGTCGGCGGACTTCATTGAGATCAATTTGTAATCCATGAGTTTCGATAAATTGATATATTTTTTCAATACTCGTATTTTCTTCATCATAACTGCCTAGATGCATAATTTGAACACATTTCCCTTCTTCAATAATTTCGTAATTTACTTTATCAAGATTTAAGTATGGTTTTTTTACTTTTAATAATTCTTTAGCATGTTCAAAAACTTCAAGTGTAACAAATTCAGGTAATCTAATCATTGATTTCCAATAAAATTTACTTTTATCACCGATTACTTTTTCAGTTGGTTTTTTATCCAGCCACCATAAGCCTTCCAAAGGGGGAACTACATATTCAAAATAGCCATCTATTTTATTATCCGTCATTTTGGACATTTTAATTGTAAAAGAAATACTATATAATAATTCTAGAGCCTCTTTATATTCAGCTGATGTATTAGGATTACCTTTACCATCAACTGTTACATACGTGATTTTATCTACATTAATCAACATTGGGGACCTTTTTGGTAAATATAAATCTTTATATTCTTTCTTATAATCTAATTTAGTCATATTAATTCCTCCAATATTTTCTCAAATTTTTTAACCGATAAAATTTCTCTTGTAATAAATTTATGATTATAAAACAAACTATATGTGGTAAAAAGAATTCCCGCATTTTTTGCTTCCTCACTACTATTTAATAGTTTTAATTTAATTATTAAACCTTTTTCTTGACAATACGCTTCAATCATCGGGGCATATTTAGCTGTAAAAGGACACTGATGACTATAATATAAAACTAATCCACCTTCCTCACAAGTCATTTCTTTAATCGTAAAACTTGGTTGAACTGCTTGAGAATCTAAACTTAAATACATTAATTCATATTTATCTAGACTCATTATTGAAATAAAACCATGCTTAATTAAAAATTTATAATCCATTACAAACGGCATTTTCCTTTTTGCAGAAATAACAGTTATTCCATGTTTCTTCTGTTTACGACAATCTTCAATACAAGCTTCCAACAATTTTTTAGCTAATCCCTGTCCTTGATATTTTCCAGATACCCAAAGACAATTAATATGCATAAGATCATCACCTACGATAGGTACCCAAGCTTCTTCAAGTGGTAAATATTCAATAAAACACTTTCCCCTTACATCCATCTTTTTAAAAATCAATCCGCATTTAAACTGTTCCTCAAGCCAAGCTTTTTTAGCTTTAACTTGGATATCATTATTACTAGAAATTGCACAACAAATATGCTCCTTCTCCAAATTATTTTGATCGACTGTGATTATTTCCATTTAACTCATCCTTTCTATAGAATCATTATAACAAAACAAACTTGACATCCTCTGTCAAGTTTGTTTATAAACAGCCTTAATTTTATTAATTTCTATAATTACCTTATCTTTAAGGTCTTGAGGTTCTATTACCTCAACTTTAGACCCAAATGAGAGAATAAAACTAATCAACCAGTAATCATCAGGGACAACACTACTTACTATATAATTTCCAGCAGTATCCTCACAGATTACACCATCACCGAATTCATCAAAAACAACACTCCCTATACTTTTATCAAATTTTAAAATCACTTTAATCCTCGGGGTATTCAAATTAGGAATTTTATTTATTTTTGGTGGTAAAGCAATTTCTTCAAGTTGAAAATAATTTGATGTCGTTAGTAATTCTATAATTCTTGTTAGCCGAAAAACACGATAGCTATTTTTTTGAAGACAATATCCTTGTAAATACCAAGTATTTGCTTTAAAAAACAGTTTATTTGGAAAAACACATCGCTGTGATTTCTCACCATAAGAATTAATATATTTAAATTTAATTTCCTTTTGTTCAAAAATAGCTTTTTTTATTGTTTCAAACTTTTCATTTTGACTATTGTTATGATGCCAAGTAGTAAAATCAACTTCAATCCAATCTAGTTTATTTTTATTAAATAACGCTGCCATCTTATCAATTAAGCCTGCTTCATCTCTATCTTGAAGCCTCTCTATACATTGAAGTGCCATTAAAATTTGATTCTGTTCATCATCACTGAATGTCATTTTATCCAAAACAAATTCACTATCTATATAAATTCCACCCTTAGCTCCTTGATTGGCATAAATTGGAAATCCAGCTACGATCAAGCGATCTAAATCACGATATATTGTCCGGGTTGAAACTTCAAAGTGTTCAGCCAATTCTTTAGCAGTAGTCTGCTTATGTTCAATCAGATAATAAATAGTTTCAAATAGTCGATTAACGGACATATTTAGTCGATCCAGCCAAAATGTTTACAGGCATTATAAATACCGTCTTTGTCACAATCATCTGTAATATATGCAGCTTTAGCTTTCAAAGCATCAATTGCATTTCCCATTGCGATACTAGTCCATTCATCAGTAAACATACTCAAATCATTTTTTTCATCACCAAAAACAACTACATCACTATAATCCCCATCAAAATGATCAACCATCATTTTGATTCCAACTGACTTATCGCCAGGTTCTACAAACAAGTATTCTTGATGAAAACGACACCAAGGCAGTTCCTTTAAAGTTTCCAGCTTTTCTTCCTCTGGAGCATAACAAGCCACATATACTTTATAAATTTTATCAAAGTCTTTTGGATCCAAACCTTCTTGAACTATGGTATCCATATAGATATCATGTGTAAAATCATAAAAGCGATTATCTGGTGCCAATCGTCTTGTCGCATTATCAGGTGAAATTGCCCAAATATATCCTTTTTCCTTACATTCATTAATTAAATTGATACATTTATCGTAATCTAAGGGTTTAATTTCTACTAATTTATTATGTATTGTAATTCCATTTCCACCGTCACTTACCATATTTTCAAACCCTAGTTCTTTCATATGTTCTACTGCCATCGCATAACTCCTTCCAGTAGCAATAGCAACAAAATGACCAGCCTCTTTTAATTTTGAAATAGCTATTTTAGTCGATTCTGGTACATATTGATTTCCTGGTGTCCCAACTGCCAAAGTACCATCAATATCAAAAAAGAAAAATTTACGTTTCATTATTAAAACCTCCAACTGTTTTATCCTATCATATTTTAATATAATTATTTTTTATTTACTGAATATGAAAAGATAAAAATTTACTCATCTGTTAGCTTGTCGCTTCCATTATAATTGCCAGTAATTTCAATTTCATTACCATCTGGATCTTTGATTGTAAAATACCAGTATGGCATATGGATATTGACAAATAACAGTTCAGATACAGCCCCTATCTTTAATTTTTTAATTCGTTCATATTCACTTATTAAATCCTCTACTTCAAAATTGAATATAACTGATGTATTTATTTTATCACTATTTTCATTTTTCAAAGTTGTCAAATATGAATGATTATAATGGCCACGATAATCGTTATTTACAAGAAAATCAATATCAAATTGTCGATTATATAATGATAATGAATTCCCACAATCAAATGTAGCCCACCGATCATCATTACAATATAATGGCTCTTGCTCCAATAAAAGCTGATAAAAAGCCAGTGACTTAGCAAAATCATTGACACTAATATATGTTGTTCCTAGCCTCATTTAGTGTTCTCCTCTATTTTAAATAAAACCATCTTTTTTATTAATTCTACTGGTAATTCTTGTTCAAACATAAATTGCACTGTATTTTTATTATTTGTCTTATAATTAGCTAATTCTGTTTTAAAAGCTTCTATTGTTTGCGGTGATGTATAGAAGCCAATATGTTTTTTATATGCTGCAAACTGGACTAGAAAACCGTCTTGAAAATATGTTGGTACACCCCATGATATTTTTTCTTGAGCTTCAGGCGCCGTTTCTTTAATTATTTTTCTTAACTTAATTAAATTTATTTGTATCTGTTGGTAAAAACTATTAATATATTCGTCTACTGTTATAGTCATCATCTTCTCCTTTATCTTAGAATAACCGAATTGAAATATCTCTCTTGAAACTCTGTTAAGGCTCTAATCTGTTCATCACTATAATCAACATTATGAGGAACAACAATCAATTTATCATCATTATCATTAGTCCGCTGGATAACTGCAATAACTACCCCACGATATCTTTCTACCGGCTCAAAGACACCAAGCAAATAAGCATCAAGTTCTTCTCCATCTCCGCTAACTGTGTTTTCAATGAAACCATAATTAAGAGGATATATGAAGCCGTATTGAGGATGCTGAGAACCTAATGGACGATCAATGAGAACCTCTACTTCTTGATACAAATAATCTCTACATAACATTGGTAAAACCTCCTAACTTTAAAAATTATATGTTATTTTCTGTATCTACGCAATCGCCATAATAAAAAAAGATGCCTAAGCATCTTTATTTAACCGGAATCACTGATCCATCACTATACGTATTGGTAATAAAATCTTTAATTTTTTGAGATTGTAATACTGCTACTAAAGCTTTGATTTTTTTATCATTTTCATGTCCCTTTTGACACGCCACGATATTAACATATGGATTACTTTCATCTGCTGATTCTAAAAGAATCGCATCTTTAGTTGGATTCAAGCCAGCATCAATTGCATAATTCCCATTGATTGCGATTAATGCACCTTCATCATTTTTATACGCATTAGTTAGCAATTCTGGTTTAATTTCCTTGAATTCCAAATTTAATCGATTAGTCTTAATATCTTCAATCGTTGCATCTTGCACTTTCACTTTATCATCTAATTCAATGATCCCTGCTTCATCTAAAATAGCTAGAATTCGTCCATGATCAGCAACAGAATTAGAAATAACAACAATATCATTTTTCTTTAATTCATTAATATTTTTAATTTGTTTTGAATAAAAACCAAATGGTTCAATATGCACTCCACCAGCATTAACTAGATCATATTTATTATCCTTAATATCCTTTTCAAAAAATGGGACATGTTGGAAAAAGTTTGCATCTACATCACCATCATTTAAAGAGCGATTAAAAATATAATAGTCATCTAAAATTTTTATCTCTAGATCAATATCATAATCATCCTTTAAAATGTTCTTAGCTTCTTCCAAAATATCACCATGTGGCTTTGAGGTTGCAGCCACTAATAATGTTTTATCATCACGTTCTGTTTTTCCACCACATGCAGTTAGTGTAACTGCTAATAATAAACTAATAATTCCGATAAATAATTTTTTCATAATATTTCCCTACCTTTTATCTATTTTCCTTACAAAATAATCACCAATAAATTGAATAATAAAAACAATAACTAAAATTAAAAATGTGGCTGTATACATTACATAATTGTTAGTTCTTACAAACCCATATAGATATGCCAGATTCCCAAGACCACCAGCTCCTATGGCACCTGCCATTGCTGTATAACCAACTAATGAAATGGACATAACTGTAATCGAAGAAATCAAAGCTGGTTTAGCTTCTGGAATTAAAACCTTAGTAATGATTTGAACATTACTTGCCCCCATTGCTTTACTTGCTTCAATCGTTCCACCATCAACTTCATTTAAAGCAATCATGACCATCCGTCCATAAAATGGTGCACTTGATAAAATCAATGACGGTAATGCTGCCTTAGCACCTAACATTGAACCAACCAAAAATGTAGTCAATGGAATTAGCAAAAATACTAAAATAATATATGGTACCGCTCTAAATACATTAACGATCAAATTTAAAATTTTATTAACGATCAAATTAGGATACAGTCCATCATCTTGAGTTAAATATATAGCAATTCCCAAGACCATTCCAAGAATTACCGCAAAAATCAATGAAATCAATGTCATAAAGAGCGTTTCATTTAGAGCTGCTATCATCGCATTGATATCAATGTTTTCTAAAATACTTCGCATCTACATCACCTCCACTTTAGCTAAATATTTTTCAAATAAAGTTATTACTTTTTCATAATCACCGATTACTTGCAAAATCATAATCCCAAATGAACTATCGATAATATTGCTTAAATTAGCTTCAATTACATTTATATCACTATCACATTCTCTAATTACTTTAGTCAAAATTGGCAAACGACTAACATTTTCATCAAACACTACTTTCAATAATCGTCCTTTAGAATAAATTTTCTTTAGAACAGTCTCATCAAATTCATTATGATTTTTTCCTTCTTGAATAAAACTTTTAGTTACTGAATGTTGCGGCGAAGTAAAAATCTCTTTAACAGTTCCTTCTTCGATAACTTTTCCTTCTGACATAACTGCAATATGATTACAGATTCTTTGGACTACTTCCATTTGATGTGTGATCATAATGATCGTAATATTTAATTTCTTATTTATTTTTAATAATAATTCTAAAATCGATTTTGTCGTATCGGGATCTAATGCACTAGTAGCCTCATCGCATAATAAGATTCTAGGATCATTAGCAAGAGCTCGCGCGATCCCCACCCGTTGCTTTTGTCCACCTGATAATTCGCTAGGATAAGCATTCTCACGACCTGTTAAACCAACTAGCTCTACTAGTTCTTGAACCTTTTGCTGACGAATCCTTTTATCTTTATTACCAGCAATTTCTAAAGCTAATTCAATATTTTCACTTACTGTTCGTGACCACAATAAATTAAAATGCTGAAAAATCATTCCTACTTTAGTTCTCAATTTTCTTAATTCTATTTGTGATAAATTCCCTAAATCTTGTCCATCAATAAATATTTTACCACTATCTTGTACCTCTAATTGGTTAATTAGACGCACTAATGTAGATTTACCAGCTCCGCTATAACCAATTATTCCATAAATATCGCCATCTTCGATAGTTAAAGAAACATCATCTACAGCAACTACTTCACGATCCTTTAATCGATAAACTTTACTAACGCGCTTAATTTCAATCATAAAATCCTCCTTAAAATATAAAAACTCGTCCTTTAAGCCAAAGGACGAGCATTGCCCGTGTTACCACCTTAATTCATTATTACCTCACAGCAATAACCTCTTCGAGTACAATCATACTCTAGTGCGCTAACGGGCACACCCGTCATAGGCTAAATATCGCCTACAAGACTCCAAGACCATCTTCATTCATTATCCCCTATCCTTTTCCACCATCCAAGGATTCTCTATAAAGTTCAAGTGAACTACTCTTCTTTTCATTGTCGTTGGCAATATATTAACTAAATCTATTTTAAAAGTCAAGAGTATTTTTTAATTATTTCCTACTTTTTTACTATGCATTATTTTCCTGTCTTTTTTATATCTAAATTTATTCCCGTTTGTATCGACATTTATTCATTTTACTTGATTATCTATCAATAGTTCATATAATTATAAAAAAGGAGATGTTTATGAAAGAGCTTGAAAATAAAATTATTGAATTTGTTCAAAAACGTGGTTGGGATCAATTAGAACATCCCGAATGTCTAATTAAAAGTATTTCTATTGAAGCTGGGGAATTACTTGAATGTATTCAGTGGGATAATGATTACAAAACAGAAAATATTAGTGAAGAACTTGCCGATATAATGATATATTGTTTTCAGCTGGCATACTCACTAAATCTTGATGTAAGTACAATTATTGAAAAAAAACTTATAAAAAATGCTGAAAAATATCCTGTTAAAGAATTTTAATCTTTAGCAGGTTTTTATTTTGCAAAGTTAGCTTGACATATATTGCAAAGCAAACTATACTTTAATTGTAAAGTGTACTTTGCAAAGATAGGAGTGTTATAATGAAAACTAAAATTCCTGAACTTAGAAAAGCCTATAAAATTTCTCAAGAAGAACTAGCAAGGTCTGTCGGGGTAACCCGACAGACAATTACTTCAATTGAAGTAGGCAAATACACAGCTTCATTAATTTTAGCTTATAAAATTGCAAAATATTTTAACTTGACAATTGAAGAAATATTTGATTTTGAGGAGGAACTAAATAATGGATAAAAGAATTGTTCTAGCACGTGAAGACTTGAAAAAAACTAATTACTGGATGATTACTTTAATGATATCTGCTTTAACTTTAATCATCTTGTCCTTAACTAATGTTTTAACTATTAATTCAAATAACGAACATTACATTGACTTTGTACATGGATATCAAACAGGACTTTCTTTTGCTTTATTTGTTTTTCCGTGCATTAATCTAATTTCTAACTTCTTTTTAGCTAAAAATGAAGTAAAGTTAATTGAAAAATATATAAATGACCATGATGAACGTAAATTATTTATTGCTGACAAGGTTGGGGGAAATTTTTCTTTTACCTTTGAGATTATTACAATGGCATTGGTTTCTGTGATTGCCCCACTCTACAGTTTTGACTTATTGCTTGGAATCGTAGCTTGTATTTTCATTATCATTATAATCCGAGGATGTTTATATTTATATTATAATCATAAATATTAATTACAAAATGTAATATATATTTGACATTTATTAAAATATACACTACTATTATCTTGAGGTGATGAGATGGCTAAAAATCTAAGGATAAAAGCAGCTCGAGCTGCACTGGATATGACCCAAAAAGATTTAGCAGATGCTGTTGGGGTATCACGTCAAACAATGAATGCGATTGAAAAAGGAGATTATAATCCAACAGTTAAACTTTGTATTAAAATTTGTAAAGTTTTAAATAAATCGTTGGATGAATTATTTTGGGAGGATATTCTTGATGAAGAAATTTAAGTCATTATTTAAATGCCGACTCGATGAACGACAATTGAAAATTAGAGGAAATATCTATTTTAAGAGTTTTTCAGTATTGAGTTTTATTATTATTGCAATATTTTTTATTAAAGAGATATTTAATATTGACCTAATGATTGGTGATTGGGAATATTTAATTGCTTTGTTCATTAGTATTACTTATTGTTTTATTTTAATGATCTACTATGAAATATATCCTCTAACAAAGGCCCGGTATCGTTTATTATTTATATTTTTTGGTCTTTATGGATTTGGTTTTTTTGGTTTATATCTATTTTTAATTATCAATGGAAAACCTTTAATCATAGACAATCAATTATCCGTATTAGGCTGTGAACTAATTTTCACTTCCTTTTACATCATTATCTTTATCACCTATGTAATCAAAGTAATTTATAACCATTATCATCAAGATGATGATAATTAATGGAGGGGAAGAACATGTTAAAAGTAGAAAACTTAACAAAGACATTTAAAAAAATTAATGCTGTTGAAAATGTATCTTTCGAAGTCAACGCTGGAGAAATTATCGGTCTATTAGGAGAAAATGGAGCCGGTAAAACAACAACATTAAGAATGGTAGCAACAATGTTAAAGCCAACTAGCGGTAACGCTTATATTGATAATTATAATATTATTGATAATCCTAGTAAAATTAGAGAACATATCGGTATTTTATTTGGTGGTGATGTTGCTTTATATGATCGTTTATCAGGACGAGAAAATATGACATATTTTGCTAAACTAAACGGGATGAGTGATCAAGAAGCTAAACAAGCAGTTGATCAAATTGCTCAAGATCTAGAAATGGTAGAATATATTGATCGTCCTGTTGGTAAGTATAGTCGGGGGATGAAACAGAAAGTATCATTAGCAAGAAGTATCATTCATCATCCTGATGTTATGTTATTTGATGAACCAACTACAGGATTAGATGTTTTATCAAGTAAATTAATTCATGACTTTATCTTAAAATGTAAGCAAGAAAATAAAGCTATTGTTTTTTCTAGTCATAATATGTATGAAACTGAAAAACTATGTGATCGCGTTATCATAATTCATAAAGGAAAAATTGTTGCCAGCGGCACGATTGAACAATTAAAAAAGGAATATCAACAAGATAATCTTGAGGATTTATTTATTGAATGTATTGGAGGTAATGATCATGAATAATATTATGACAATTGTAAAAAAAGAATTTAAAGATATTTTACGTGATCGTAAAACATTACTAATGACTTTCGTTATCCCAATCATAGTCATGCCCCTATTGTTTACCTTTATCTTTTCATCAATTGGCGATATGGCATCACCAAGCGAAGATAATAAATATAAAATTGTTTTAGAAACAAATAATCCGGAAATCACTGCTCTTTTTAAAGAAGCGGGTATTTACGAACTTGTTAATAGCAAAGACCCTATTAACGAAGCTTATGATGGGAAAATCGTAGCTTACATCATCGCTAATGATATTAATGAATCATTAACACAAGGAAGTACACCTGAAGTTGACCTATATTATGATACAACCTCGCAACGTGCAATGACTGCTATAAGTACTGTTCAAACAATGTTCAGTACTTATCAAAATAGTTATTTAGCATCATATTTAGAAGCAAATCATTTATCAAGTAAAGTTTTACAACCATTTACTTATAATGAACATGCTAAAGACGAAGAAGCTGATAGTATGTCCTTAATGATGCTAGGAATGTTAATTCCTATGATGATCATTGGTTATTCTGGTTCAGGAATCGTACCTATTGCAACCGATTTAGGTGCTGGTGAAAAAGAACGGGGAACTTTAGAACCATTACTTTCAACAAGTATTTCTAGAAGTTCTATTTTAATTGGTAAACTGATTGTCACTGCAACTTTTGGTAGCATTACTTCAATTTTATCAGCAGTCGGTTTACTGCTTGCTTTTAAATTTGGAATGAGTGATACGATGGCCATCACTATCGATTTATCACTTCAAAGCATGCTGTTAATCGTATTATTAGCAGTATTATATGTAATCTTTATTTCTGCAGTGATGTTATTAGTTTCAACATATGCTCGTTCTTTAAAAGAAGCTAATACGTATTTAACTCCTGTAACCCTTATTCCGGTGTTACTTTCAGTAATTACAATGTATATGGAGCCAAGTTCAGTTTCAATGGCGATGATGAATATCCCAATTCTCAATGTTGTAATCGTTATTAAAGAAATTATATTCAATCAATTAAATTATGTTCATCTATATATGACAATTGGCTGGTCAATCGTTTATGTAATTGTTTCAATGATTGCAGCTAAAATGATGTATGAAAAAGAAGAGGTAATCTTTAGAGCATAAAGAGCCGCTGCAGATAAACTGCAGCGGCTCTTTTTTAAATAAAACTATGTTCAATTTGCATAACCGTATAGTAATTAGGGTTAATTGCACGTAGTTTCGTATTGATTTCTTCTTTTAAAACTTTATGTTTAATTTCATCATTTGAAGGAATCATAACGTCAAAAATTAAATTTGTATGTGTTGGTCCAGTAACAATTCTAAAATCGTGAATACTGTATTCTTTGTTAATTCCTTTGACAACTCCTAAGACTACTTGTTTTAATTCATTTGTTAGAGCATCATTTGTGTCTACTGGATCCATATGAATCGTTGTCAGGATATGATATTTCTCCAACATTGAACGCTCAATCAAGTCCATCGCATCATGAACTGCCATAATATTATCATTACAATCAACTTCAACATGCAAAGTTAAAAATTTTCTACCCGGTCCATAATCGTGCATCATTAAATCATGGATTCCTAAAGCTTCTGGATAAGAAAGAATATATTCTTCGATTTCATTAATCAATTCCTTATCAGGTGCCATCCCCAATAAAGGATCAACAGTATCTTTAAAGATATCAATTCCTGCTTTTAAAACAATAATTGATACAACAGCTCCCATTATCCCATCTACTGGCAAATCAGTATAAAGGGATAAAATTAATGAAATTAAAGTCGCTGATGTCGCCATCACATCGTTTAAACTATCTTGACTGGCAGCCATTAAGGTAGCAGAATTAATATTTTTAGAAACCGTTCGATTAAACATTGCCATCCATAATTTAATTAAAATTGAAACAATTAAAATAACTACAGCTACGATTGTAAAAGTTACTTTTTCAGGAGCAATGATCTTAAAAATAGAATCTTTTAAAGCTTGAAAACCAACTAATAAAATTAAAAAAGCGATTATTAGACCAGCTACATATTCAATTCTACCATGACCATAAGGATGCTCTGAATCAGGATGACGATTAGCTAATTTAAAACCAAATAATGAAGCTAAATTACTACCAACATCTGAAAGGTTATTCAACCCGTCAGCCTGAATGGCAATACTATGAGTAATAGCCCCCATTGTAAGTTTAAAAATCACTAAAACAATATTGCAGGCAATCGAAACGATTGAACAAAGCATGCCATACTGTTCTCTTACTTTAGGGTTATTATAATCATTATAATTCTTAATGATTTTTTTAGATATAAATTTAAACATTAATCAATATGATAAATATAAATGTCTTGTTTATTAATCTCGATTAAATTAGCTTCTATTAGTTCATCTAGGTATTTAGCTACTTTTGCCTGATTTACCTCTTTATTTGCCATCGCTGCCAAAGTTTGAGCAATTACTGGATTATCTATTTTTAACAAAGCAATATTTTCTTGATTAAAAACAGGCTTTCTTAATAATGTATCTAGTAAAGCAGCATATGCTAGTTTTGTTTCTAAACGAATATTTCCAAATTTACTGCCTTGAAATAAAGCTTTTGGCAGATAATAAGTACTATCATCGACACTTTCTTTCAATGCTTTTAATGTTTCCTTGTTGTATAATTCCATATTTTTACCTCCAAATATATTATCCATTATACCATAAATGATTAATGATTATGATAATAAATTAAAAAGATTAGATTTTTGCTATCTAATCCTTTAAACGCCCTGTAAATGTACTAACATCCTCAAAGCCGATTTTAATTAAATTTTCTTTAACGTCATTGACATACTGACCAACTCGATCACTTGTATGACTATCTGTACCAATAGTAATAATACGACCTCCTAAATCATAATAACGTTGAACTTGTTCAAAATTTGGAAAGCCGCAAGTCTGATTAACTGCATATCCAGAAGTATTTACCTCAATCCCCTTATTTTTAATAATCAAATTTTTAAATATTTCATCAATTATATTCTGATATTTCTTATGTTCAACTTTTTTATCTTCATAAGGCCCGTATCGCATAATGTAATCTAAATGTCCTAAAACATTAAAACAGTCAAAATTTTTAACGCACCTTAGCGTTTCTTCAAAGAAAGCCTGATGAGCTTGCTCTTTATTTAGATTTTTAAAAAAATCCCCATAATAAAATTCAGTATGATCAATTACATGAATTGAGCCAATTACAAAATCAAAAGGATACTGGTTAATCAAATTATTAATCTCTAATTGATGATTCATATCTAGACCTATTTCAATGCCCCATTTTATTATAATTTTATCTGCAAATTCTTTTTTTAAAGCCATAATTGTTTGATAATAACCTTCGACATCTAGATCAAAAACATCAATTGGGTAATCGAAATCACGATGATCAGTAAAACAAATCTCATCTAGTCCCATTTTAATTGCTTGAATTACATGTTCACGCGGATCAGCCTCACTATCACCTGAAAATCTAGTGTGCATATGATAGTCAATGGAACGCATTTTAATAGTCTCCTTTAGTATGAAAATCTTTCTTATTTCCAGTTATTTTATGACGATCTTTTAACTTATTTTCAATATCGTCAAGTGTTACCCCTTGATTATTCATTAAAACAAAAACATGATAAAATAAATCACTGATTTCACCGATTAATTCTTCCTTATCATCATTTTTAGCCGCGATAATCGTTTCACTTGCTTCTTCACCTACTTTTTTACAAATTTTATCAACACCTTGATCTAATAAGTAATTAGTATATGATTTTTCAACTGGGTTTTGTTTCCGATTTTCAATTAGATTTGATAGACTTCTAAAAATATTAGTATTATCATAAGCCATTATTTCATTAAAGAAACAAGAGTACGCTCCAGTGTGACATGCTGCTCCAATTTGTTCAACAAAAATTAACAGTGTATCTAAATCACAATCTAAATACATCCCTTTAATATTTTGAAAATGACCTGATGTTTCACCTTTATGCCATAGTTCATTCCTACTTCTTGAAAAAAAACAAGTTTGATTTGTTTCTAACATTCTTTGATATGCTTCTTCGTTGACATAAGCTAACATCAAAACTTCATTTGTTTTATAGTCCTGAACAATAGCAGGAATCAACTCCATTTTTGTAAAATCTGGTTTCATTACATTGCTCTCCTTACATTTATATCATGTTTCCTTAATTCTTTACGAACATCTTCAACAGTTGCTTCGCCAAAATGAAATAATGAAGCCACTAAAGCGGCATCACAATTAGTTTGTTTAAAGACATCAACAATGTCTTGAATACTGCCACAACCACCACTGGCAATTACTGGAATATCAACAGCATTACATACAGCATTGATCATGTCGATATCATAACCTGCTTTAGTCCCATCTGCATCCATTGAAGTCAATAGAATTTCCCCAGCACCCAATTCTTCACATTTAGTTACCCATTCTATTAGATCAATTCCAGTATTTTCACGACCACCTTTTACATAAACGTCATAACCGTCATCATCACGTTTTTTAGCATCGATTGCAACGACTACACACTGTACCCCAAATTCATCAGCAGCCGCTTTTATTAAATCAGGGTTTGCAATAGCTGCCGAATTAACAGATACTTTATCTGCTCCACTAGCTAAGATCGTTCGAAAATCATCAAGCGTCCGGATTCCCCCGCCAACAGCTAGAGGAATCGTTAATTCACTAGCCCCGCGTTCAATAATATCTTTAATAATATCACGTTCTTCATAACTTGCAGTAATATCTAAAAACACTACTTCATCAGCACATTGCTGATCATAACGTTTAGCTAATTCAATGGGATCTCCAACATCTTTCAATTCTACAAAATTAATTCCTTTTACAACTTTACCATTTTTTATATCCAAACAAGGTATTATCCGTTTTGTAAGCATGTAATAACCTCCTTGAGATCTACTTTACCCTCATAATAAGCCTTACCAACAATACATGCATAATAGTTCTTACTAGCTACATCTTTAATATTTTGAGCATCTTTAATGCCCCCTGAAACAACAAAGTTAATAGTAGAAGTTCTAGCGATCTGTTCATACATATCAAAGTTAGGACCTTGTAATGTTCCATCTTTACTAATATCTGTAGCAACAATGTATTTAACCCCTAACTTCTCTAACTCTTTGATAAACTCCAAGTATGGCACGTTACTGATTTTTAACCAGCCTGAAGTTGAAACAAAGCCATCTTTAACATCAACTCCTACGACAATTTTTTCAGGACCATAGGTATTAATAGCACTTTTTAAAAACTCTGGATCATTAATTGCAGCAGTTCCTAAAATTACCCGATCTATTCCTACTTCATCTAAATATAAAGCAACTGTTTCAATATTTCTAATCCCCCCACCAAGTTCTACTTGCATTGAAGTATTTTGTTTTATTTTCTTAATTGTTTCAAGATTAATACATTCACCATCTTTAGCACCATCTAAATCAACAACATGAAGCAGCTTAGCACCCATTTTCTCAAAATTCTCAGCTAATTTTTCTGGTTCATTACTATATACTGTTTTTTGATTATAATCACCTTTAAACAATCTAACGGCTTGACCATCTTTTAAATCTATTGCTGGAATAACTAACATTCGATCATCTCCTTAAACGCTAATAATATTTTTTGTCCTACAGCTCCACTTTTTTCAGGATGGAACTGGCAACCAATCACATTGTCTTTAGCCGCAATTGCCGTTATATTTGTCTTACCATAATCACTATAAGCAATTAATTGTTCATTTGGGCATGTTGCCATAAAAGAATGAACAAAATAGACATCATCATTTTCATGAATATTTTTTAAAATTGGATGGTTTTGGTTGAAATGTAATTGATTCCAACCCATATGAGGAACCTTTTCATCAATATCCATAAAGACTACTTCTCCATCCAGGAAACCTAATCCTTTAGTTTCTTCAACTTCATACCCTTTTTCAAATAAAATTTGCATTCCCAAACAAATTCCCAAAATTGGTATTCCAGCATCTTTTCGTTCATTTAAAACATCAATTAAATCAAACTTTTTTAAATTATTCATAGCTACCGGAAAAGCCCCTACTCCAGGTAATACAATTGCTTTAGCTTGGCGAATAATATCTTTGTCACGAGTAATTACAGCTTCAATTCCGACCCTTTTTAAAGCGGAAATAACACTACTTAAATTACCAATATTGTAGTCAATGATTACTACCATCTAAATCCCCCCTTGATTTTTATAAGACTCCTTTTGATGAAACAACTTTATCTTTGTTAGCTTCATCAATACTAACCGCTTCTTTTAAAGCTCTTCCTAAACTTTTAAATATAGCTTCAACAATATGATGATTATTAGTTCCATACTGTTCATTAATATGTAAAGTAATCAGTGAATTAAATGCCAATGCCCGAAAAAATTCTTCCGTCATTTCTGTTTCAAATGTGCCAATTCTTTCACAAGTTAGATTAACATTATAAACTAAGAAAGGACGCCCACTAATATCTAAATTGGTTGTTACTAGCGTTTCATCCATCGGAATAGTAAAAGCTCCATATCTTTTAATCCCGAGTTTATTGCCAAGCGCTTCTTTTAAACAAGTTCCTAAAGCAATTCCAAGATCTTCTACTGTATGATGAGTATCAACTTCTAAGTCACCTTCGCATTTAACGATTAAATCAAAACCTCCATGAAAAGCAAATAGTGTTAACATATGATCAAAGAATCCGATTCCAGTACTAATTTCACTTTTACCTTCTCCATCTAAATCTAATTGCACAAGAATTTTCGTTTCTTTTGTTTCACGTTCAATCTTTCCAATTCTCATGACTATTCCTCCTCAAATCTTACTGCTACTGAATTTGCATGGGCATCTAAACCTTCACTTTTAGCAAATTTAATTACATCTTCCTTGAATTCGCCTAAGACATTTTTAGGATAATAGCTATAAGATGAATATTTAACAAAATCATATACCCCTAATGCCGAATAAAACTTAGCAGTTCCTCCAGTTGGTAGTACATGGTTAGTTCCACTCATATAATCGCCTAATGGTTCCGGTGAATATTCTCCTAAGAAAATAGAACCGGCATTTTTAATTTTTGGTAACATATTTACAGGATTATCTACTAATACTTCTAAATGTTCTGGTGCTAAATAGTTGGAAACATCAAATGCTTCATTCAAATTATCAACAATGATTGCTCCACCATAATTAACCAAGGATTCTTCGATAATATCTCTTCTTGATAAATAAGCCATTTGGCGAACTAATTCACCATTTACTTTAGCCACTAAATCACGACTTGTCGTAACTAATAAAGCACTAGCCAGTTTATCGTGTTCTGCCTGACTCATTAAATCAGCAGCAATATATTTAGGATTAGCGTTCTCATCTGCAATTACCAATACCTCACTTGGGCCTGCAACCATATCAATATCAACAAGTCCATAACTAAGTTTTTTAGCCGTCGCAACGAAAATATTTCCAGGACCTACGATTTTATCGGCTTTCTTTATTGTTTCAGTACCATGAGCAATGGCAGCCACCCCTTGAGCGCCACCAAATTTATAGATTGTATCGACCCCACTTACTTTTGCTGCAGCAATAATAATCGGATTAACTTTTCCATCTTCTTTTACCGGTGTAATAATTACTAAATCTTTAACTCCCGCTAACTTTGCTGGAACAGCATTCATTAATACTGTAGAAGGATAACTAGCGGTTCCCCCAGGAACATATAATGCCACCCGTTCAATTGGACGCACCATCTGTCCCATGATTACCCCATTATCTTTAAATAAAGACCATGATTTATCAATTTGATTTTTATGAAATTCAGTAATTTGTTCTTTAGTTCTTTCAAGGATACGTAGATAATCTGCATCTATTTGTTTTAATGCTTCTTCTTTTTCTATCTCACTAACGATTAAATCTTTTTCATCATTAATTTGATAACCATCAAATTTTAAACAATACTCATATAATGCTTTATTTCCACGTTCATTAATATCTTCAATAATTTTTAATACAGCCTCATTTACTTCCTTATTAACACTTTCCTTACGGCTGTCTAATTTAGTCGCTACCGCTTCTAAATTGCCTTTATAATCAACAATCTTTAACATTATTTTCCCTCCGTAACTGCTTCTAATTTATTAACTAAATTCATAATTTCATCTTTTTTAAACTTAAAACTAACTTTGTTGGCCACTAATCTAGTTGAAATATCACTAATTTTTTCAATCACTTCTAAGCCATTTGCTTTTAAAGTCGACCCCGTTTCTACAATATCCACAATTGCGTCACTGATTCCCACGATTGGTCCCAATTCTACAGATCCTTCTAATTTAATGATTTCAACATCTTCTTGTTTTGTTGCAAAATATTTTTTTGCTACTTTAGTATATTTACTTGCAATTTTTTTACGCCGTTCAAATTTCTTGTTACGATACTCTGGATAAGCCGCTACAGCAAAGTAACATTTACCTATATTTAAATCCAATAATTCATAATAATCTTCAAAATCAACATCGTCTAATGTATCTTTACCAACAAAACCAATATCGACAATTCCGTGTTCTAAGAAAGTTACTACATCATTGGCTTTACCAAAAATCATTTCAATTCCATCTTTTGTTGCAATTAATAATTCCCGATCCTTATTAAAAATTGGTTCCATATCAAATCCCGCTTCTTGTAACAACTTACAGACCTGCTTTTCAATTCTACCTTTAGTTATTGCTATTTTAATCATTATTGCCTTCCCCCTGCTTATCAATCGCTTTTAAAATATGATTCATATGGTAGCAAAATCCAATTGCACCAACATTTTTATTGAATCTTGGTAATAAGTCATCATATCTTCCCCCAGAAATGATTGGCTGCGCACTTTTATCACTATATCCTTTAATCATTAAGCCAGTGTAGTATTTCATTGTTGGCACCATTCCTAAATCAAAAATGATACTTTCTTTATTATCCAAAGAGTTATATAACTCTTTTAATCTTTCCAAAGCCTTTAACAATATTTCATCATTTATTCCTTTGATTGCAGTATCTAATAAAGTGATATCACCAAAAGCAGTCGGCAATTTTAATAATAGTTCATTTAACTGCCCATCAAATTCATTATCGGCAACAAACTTTTTCATTTCACTTATATCCCGATACTTCAATATTTCTGTTAATTCAACTGCCTTATCACCAACCAGTGTGCATAGGCGATTAAAAAAACGTGCTGAACCAATTTCTACAAGAATATTTTTTAATCCAAGATGTGGTAAAGACTCTTGAATCATGTTTAAACATTCTTTATCACCAGCAATTCCAGGCTTGTTGATCAACTCAACTCCACCTTGAAAAAACTCACTGGAACGTCCTTTATGCATAGTTTCCTTACGGTATACTTTACCAAAATAACAATAACGTGCTTCTTCATCACCATAATTGTTTGTTGAATAGAAACGTGCTAATGGAATTGTAAAATCACAGCGCATTGCAACATTTTTACCTTCATGATTAATGTACTGAAACATTTTTTCTTGTTCAAAACCACAATCTAATTGAGTATATAAGTCAACATACTCAAATGATGGCATTAACACTTCATTATAGTTATTCTTTGCAAAGATAGCTCTTAAACTATTTTCAATCTCTCGTAATTTCGATACATTAGTAATAATTGCGTCAATACTTTCTTCCGGTATTAAATACTTAAATTCTTCCATTTTATTTCCCCCTTTAGTTACAAAAAAACGAGTCATTACACTAATGACTCGCTAAAGTAATATTGTCATTAGATACACCCAAATAATATTTAACACAAAATGGGTTGTATCAATAAACTGATAAAACCCTAGGCAATCCAATGATGGTGATGTAATTGTAAATTTGTTGTTGTTTTCATAATTAACACCTCTCATTGTATACAATATATCATATCTAATGATAAATGAAAAGATAAAATTAATTAAAATTATAGATTTATCATAAAGTTTATTTATCTAACTTGTTAAAATCTTAAATTTTTATCTTCAACATTACCATTGCCATTTATAATCAAATATTTACCAAAATTCGTGAGTATTAGCAAATATTCGTTAAATATTAGCTAAAAAAGGCGAAATATTTTAGAAAAACATGAATCTTATTACCTAGTTTACTAAAAGAAAATAAATAATAACAATTCCCCTTTTACTAAAATCATTGTCTTTATATAATAGTTTTTGTCATTATTTGGAAGGAGAATAATATGAAACAATACTACATATATATTTTAGAAGAAGATGAAGAAATATCTGCTGAACTGATTGATCATTTATCAAACAATAATAACATTTGGATAGAAGCAGTCAATAATCTTCAGTCCACAAATCATAGTGAAGTTAAACTTGAACATGATATTACAACAATTCTAAAGCAGGTTGGCATTCCGGCTCACTTGAAAGGCTACATGTATTTAAGAACTGCTATTTTAATGGTATACTCTGATATCGAATTATTAGGTCAAATAACAAAAAGACTTTATCCAAATATTGCTCGCCAATACAGTACGACAGCCTCAAGAGTTGAAAAAGCAATTCGTCATGCAATTGAAAACAGTTGGAATCAAGGTGACAAAAGAAAAATTAATACCATTATTAGGGCCGCCCCAGATTCTCTTAAAGGAAAACCAACAAATTCTGAATTTATTGCTTTAATTGCAGATAAACTCAAAATAAAAAATCGTTATGCATTTGAAAGCAGATAAAAAGAAGTTTTATATGAACTTCTTTTTATAAATTACTCATTATATATTTTATATTCTGACAACAGTCGATCAGTTACCATTGAAATAAATTCTGAATTACAAGGTCGATGTTTAGCTCGATAACCAAACATTTTTTCTAACTCTACAAGATTACCGTTTGACCAAATAACCTTGATTATATGTCGGATTGATTGTTCCACCCGTGACGAAGTTGTAGAATACTCTCTTGCTACACTTGGGTATAATTCTTTTGTAATTTCTGTCAAAATTTCAATATCACTGCATGAACGTTTTATTGCTGAAACTAAATAACCAAATCCGTTTAAATGATTTGGTGCACCTATCGATAAAAATATTTCATATAGTCGTTTCATTATAAATATATTTTTATCTCTACTATTCTTTTCTATCATTTGATCCTTTGGTAAGATCACAATACTAAATTCCCTATTCATTTTTAATAACTTAGTGTCTAATACACTTATCTCCTCACTTTAAACTTTATCCCATATTGAATCTGTTTTTGAGCGCATTAAAGCCCTTATCCCGAGATAACCTTGTACTTCACTAAGAATTTATATCTTAATATATTTTTTATATCAAAATAATTCATTATACTCACTCCCCTCTCTTTATCCCAGGATTAGTATAACAAATTTAGGCCCTTTAAAATATAAAAATTATGTGTATTGATCAAATTTAGCTAAGCTTTTCACTTAGCCGTAATTGAGATACTATTTTTGAGTATGATCTCATCTGCATAAATTGCATTTGATATTTTTTTATAAATACTTTTATTATCTTCTTTTCTTCATCCATTAACGAAAGACCTGTTAATTTCAAAATTTTCGACCATTTTTTTTCATAATTTTTAACTACATAAAAAGCATTAGAACGTTCAATGGTTGGATATACCATCAAAAATTCTTCAAGTCTATGATTATAATATGAACGCAACAATTCAATTTGAGTTGTTACTAGTAACATTGACGAAGGAACCATACATTCTACAAAAAGCGCATGTGTTCTACCGCAATGTTTACACATCACTCGTTGAATTTGAATACATATTTTTCGCGTGGATGTTTTATAATACCTTTGATAATAGCCAATTTTAACTAGTTTACCATTGCTGCCACAGTCACATTCAAGCCCCTTCATATCAACCCGTATCAGTGCTTGATCATATGTTTCTTGTGTGAATTCCTTTTTTAAATATACTGTATCATTTGAAATTATAATCATTTTTAGCTCTCCCGTTTATACTTATATATTACGCTTAATCAGGTAATCAAATCAATAAATATTTTGCTATTATTTGATATACTAAAGATAAAAAACTACGTCTTACTAAACCATTTCCATTAAATACTTATATATATGAAATTTAGTTCAAATAACGTAGTTTTATTTTATTTAGTTTCTTGAGGCGGAATATAAGTAACTAATTCTTCTATGTTACACTCAAGATAATAACATAGTTTACAAATAAGATTTGCATCGATCCTTTGAAAAGAATTTTTGCAATATCGATTAAAATTAGGTCGAGGTATATCCAATTCTTTGCATATTTTATTTTTGCTTATTCCTTTATTTTTTAAAATCTGCTCTATATTCATTATTATATGTCCATATTCATTCATTGAAATCACCTCTTTGAAATAAGTATAAATAATAAATTGCCTTTTAGTAATTATCTATATAGATATTTGCTATTTAGTAAGGTATTATATTGATGTAGCTATTTTTCCCAAAATTAATACTTATAACAAAGAAGGAGTAAAATTTATGTATATGTATGATTTTTTTAATTCATTAGACTTATTACAGCAGGTTCCCAATATTAATGATTTACCAAGAGGTAACTATCTATATTTTGGTATTTGTAAAAAAGATGAATTAATTCAAAGAGGTTATAAAGTTAGCTGTGACAAATTGTATCTAACCTATGCAAGATATGATGATTTATCTAATTTATCATACTATCCAATTGATAAGTTCTATAACTATATGAATCAGCTCACATCAAATCTAATTGATTTAAATGAGTTAGACAATAATGAACTTAAAGCTAGCTTATTTGAAGCAATATGGCTTATAAATGAGATTGCATATTTAGAAGAAATTCCTTTTTTTAATGCTAAATTAAACATTGAAGTTTCTACTTTATGTGACATGATCGATCATAATGGTGATGAATTTGATCACAGCATTGACTATTTTGATAATATTGGTTTATTGAAAAAAATTCATATTGCTCAAATTAGATATTTTATTTCACAGTATCTTCGTGCTAAATTGAAAATTAATAAAACTTATTCAAACATTGATTTAGCTAAATTTGATAGTTTCGTTTTAGATTCAATGAATCGATTTATTGAAGTCGCTCCAATTAAGTATAAAGTTGAAATTTATACTAATCTGGATAATCCTGAATTTGACAGTATTTTTGAACAAATCGTAGTTTTAAATGAGCGACAAAGTAACAAAACCTAGTCTTCTTTATTTCTGAATATACGTCATAAAAAAATTCCCTTATTAGGGAAACTTGATTTAATTATACTTTTTAAATTATGGCTTTAACTATAAATGCTCCTATAACAACAATTATCAAAAATTGAAAAAATATACTAATTATATCTATCACTAACGAGGATTTAATCATTTTATGCAATTCTTTCATCAATGGTATCTCATATTTAAATGTAAATAATAAGTTTATTAGAACTATAATTAGATAGAAAACAATAAGTGTAGATTTATTACCATAAGAGAAATTCCCTGACAAATCAGCATGAATAATGACTGGTGATTCAATTGTTTGCCAATTTAGTAACAAGGCTATACCTAAAAGAGCAATAATGATCCAAGAAATAATCTTAATAATTTTCTTAATATTTACCATAGTTTCTCTCCTTTACAGCTTTTCAATAAGCGAATTATAACTCTTTTTCATTAATAATCTCTATTTGACAGCTAGCACATCTAAATACTTTAATTCGACAGCCTTTTATCAAATTTAATTTTGCTAAAATAACCTGCTGTTTATTTGGATGATTAATAATCCAGCTATTTTTTTCATTATCCGGAGTCCAACAAATATCATTTTTCCCCGAATAAATATAACCAAGGATCATCTCGCTAGCACAATATGGAGATTTCATTGATACTTTCTCAACTTTCATAATTATTTAAATAATCAATTTAAGTATACAATTTTTTATTCAAAAATAAAAATGATTAGATAAACTAACAGCTATTAGTTCTAATCATCTCTATTTTGATACCATAAAATTATCATTAAAACTAAAATATTATATACATCCAGCCACATGAAAATAGCAATATTTTTTTACTAAAATAAACTTATCTCATAATAACCATTAACTTATTCAAGCTCGTATATATCATCAATATTTATTTTTACACCGTTTTCAAGCACTAATAAATTTTCATATTCGTTAATTTTTTTTAGGTGATTTATAATTGTAATGTATTGTCCACCCGATTTTTTTTGATTTGCTTCAAAATATGTTATTTTTATTAACGGTGCTTCAGTAAGATGCTTTAATAATTGTTGTAATCTGAAATTAATAATTGCTATACGATCTTCATCCAAGATTTTTCTTTGAGCTGTTAGTCGCTCAGTTTCCTTAATTGAGTCCTTATGTCCTGTCAGTGCAACAAAAGGAGCAAATTGAGCTGCACGATCTTCTAATGACATCTGTGGATGCTTGATTGAAATATGATGTGGTAAATTAATAATATCTTGATAGTCATGAATGTTTTTTGTCATGCTTTATGCCCGCCTATTGTTTTATTACGTTCTCTCCCTGTTGCTCCTTCTGCTAAGTTCATCCCTTTTAAAACAGCATTCTTACCATATTTCTTTTTTAACTCCAAAGTTGTTTTTTGAAGTCTTTTTTCTTTCTCTAAATCACGTCTTTGTTTTTCTTCATCTTTCTTTTGTTGATCATAATCAGTAAATAGATCCATTTGTTGTATTGTCGGCTTTATTTTAATACTGCTTTCATCAATAATATGATTGGCAGAAATATTAAACCTTCTAATTGTTAAGAATCTTTTAACATGTTCTTCATACCATTTTAAAACTGCCAAGATAATTAATTTTGCTGATGCAGTATAACTATCAAGATTAATTGTTCCATGGGCATGCTTTGGAATCTTTCGCCCATATCTATCGGTAATTATTTCCTCGCGATAAAGACTACCCGTAGTTACATTTTCAATATCATATCCAATAGTAATAATAATTTGGTTTGTAACAAGCTTTTTATCAACTAAACTTAATGCTAATGCGTCCAGCATTTCTTTAAGTATCAATTTACCTTTTTCGAATGAATAAGGTGAACTCAAAACCTGTCCAATTCCAATGCTATTATTTTCTGGTTTATATGCCTTAATATGTTGCATTGTACAAGGTTCACATCCCCAAGCATGATCAATCAGCAATTCAGCGTTAATACCAAATATACTATAAAGAAGGTCTTCATTATAATATTCATCTTCACTGCCCACTGAACATTTGGCAATATCGCCCATTGTAAATAAACCTATTTTCTTTAATTTTTTTTCATAACCTCGTCCTATTCGCCAAAAATCTGTAATCGGCTGATGATGCCATAAATATTTTCGATATCGCATTTCATCTAGATAGGCAATCCGAACCCCATCTTCATCCGCTTTAACATGTTTAGCAACAATATCCATTGCCACTTTTGCGAGGTATAGGTTTGTTCCTATTCCTGCAGTAGCTGTTATGCCAATCGTTTCTAGAATATCTAATATTATCATTTTAGCAAATTCTCCAGGTGTTTTTCTTGAAGCTTTCAAATAACTAGTTGCATCAATAAAAACTTCGTCAATCGAATAGACGTGGAGATCCTCAGGTGATACATATTTCAAATAAATGTTATATATTCGTGTACTATATTCCATATACAAAGCCATTCTGGGTGATGCTGCTATATAGCTTAATTCTAAATAAGGATTTTTCTTTAGTTGAGAATCAAAATAAGATTTATCTATAAAATTTCTGTCGTTAATTGCTCTTTTTCTTTGAAAATTAACTTCTTTGACTTTTTGTATGACTTCAAACAATCTTGCTCGGCCTGAAATACCGTACTGTTTTAAAGATGGTGATACCGCTAAACAAATCGTCTTCTCTGTTTTACTAGTGTCAGCTACAACAAGATTAGTAGTTAAAGGATCTAAATTTCTTTCAATACATTCAACTGAAGCATAAAAAGATTTTAAATCAATCGCCATATATACATGTCCCGCTGCTTCCATTTTAACACTCCATTTCTAAAAAGAATCCACTGTTTATTCTACTATAGTTTGCCCTTTTTCACAAAGAAAAATCTATTATTATCAAATAATAAATTTTATTTTTAATCCTCACGCTAAGTATACAAAAAATAAGTTTATTAACTTATTAGCTCACTATATTGGAAACTCTCTTTATAGCAGCTATGTATTTATTGATATACAAATAGTATTTTAAAAGACAATATTATAAAGATGGTATTTTTTATGCAATATAATAATTATATTTATTTATAATATTTTTTTCTTAAATGATTTATTTATTATCAGACTAATAGTATTATATTAAATATACAAGAAGGAGGACAATATAAAAATGGATTATATTACTAAAGTATTTAATCAAGTAAAAGAAAAAAATGCTGATCAACCTGAATTTATTCAAGCAGTTGAAGAAGTATTAGAAAGCTTACGACCTGTAATCGAAGCTCATCCTGAATATGAAAAACAAGCTATTCTTGAAAGATTAGTAGAACCTGAAAGAACTTTAATGTTTAAAGTACCTTGGATGGATGATAATGGTCAAGTACAAGTAAACCGTGGATATCGTGTTCAATTCTCAAGTGCAATTGGACCATATAAAGGGGGATTAAGATTACATCCTAGTGTAAATCTTGGAATTATCAAATTCTTAGGATTTGAACAAATTTTCAAAAATGCATTAACTACACTACCTATCGGTGGTGGTAAAGGTGGATCTGATTTCGATCCACAAGGAAAATCTGATAACGAAATTATGCGTTTCTGCCAAAGCTTCATGACTGAATTATATCGTCATATTGGACCAGACGTAGATGTACCTGCTGGGGATATTGGTACAGGTGCCCGTGAAATTGGTTATATGTATGGTCAATATCGTCGTATTCGTGGTGCTTTTGAAAATGGTGTTTTAACTGGTAAGCCATTGCCATATGGAGGAAGTTTAATTCGTCCCGAAGCAACTGGATTTGGAGCATGCTACTATGGTAAAGAAGTATTAGAACATTTCAATGATTCTTATGAAGGAAAAACAATTGCTTGTTCTGGATATGGAAACGTAGCATGGGGTGTTTGTTTAAAAGCTCGTGAATTTGGAGCTAAAGTCGTATCAATTTCTGGACGTGATGGATATGTATATGATCCTGAAGGAATTACTACAGATGAAAAAATTGATTTCTTATGTAAAATTCGTGAATCAAATGATGTTAAACTAAAAGACTATGCTGAAAAATTCGGATGTGAATTCCACGCTGGTGAAAAACCTTGGGGATTAAAAGTTGATATGGCTTTCCCATGCGCTACACAAAATGAAATTGGTATAGAAGAAGCTAAACAATTAACTGCTAATGGTGTTAAATACATTATTGAAGGTGCTAATATGCCTACTACACCTGAAGCAATGGAATACTTTATTAGTAACGGTGGAACTCTAGGACCTGCAAAAGCTGCTAATGCTGGTGGGGTTGCAGTTTCTGCATTAGAAATGGCTCAAAACTCAATGCGTTATAATTGGACACGTGAAGAAGTTGATGCTAAATTAAAACAAATTATGAAAGACATTCACGATCATTCAAAAGCTGCGGCTGAAAAATACGGTCTTGGATATGATCTTGTAAAAGGTGCAAACATTGCCGGATTTGAAAAAGTTGTTGCAGCAATGATTTCTCAAGGAATTTATTAATAGATAAGATAAAAGCGCTAATCTTCTTGATTAACGCTTTTTTTATATTCTTCGATATTTTCCATTACTTCTTCATAAAATGACTCAGCATCTAAAATATAAAGTGTTGAAATACCTTTATGTTTTATCTTAACTTTGTGTTTGCTCACTAATTTTATTTCTTTAACATCTTTATAGTCTATCAAAGCTGGTAAGATTCCAATTCCTTTAAATTCATAAACTAGCATCGAATCATTAAATATCTTCATATTATATTTTGTTGTTAACATCATTAATACAACAAACGATAAGATTACACCAATAATCACTTTTGAACGATTATGATCTAGTGCAAAATAAACACACACACCGCCAATCACAAAGAAAAAGATAATTGAAAAAATTAACATTCTAAACTCTTTATATTTCATGAATCCACCTCTTATTAATATTCAATAGTATATCATAATCAAAAATAAAAACAACCCAAAGGTTGCTAATTTCAAATGGTGACCTGTACGGGATTCGAACCCGTGAATGCATGCGTGAAAGGCATGTGAGTTAACCGTTTCTCCAACAGGCCAAATCAATGGTGGTTCCGGCCGGAATCGAACCAGCGACACGAGGATTTTCAGTCCTCTGC
>NZ_JAHOCB010000060.1:0-14267 GCF_019125875.1 Erysipelatoclostridium sp. MSK.23.31
AAATTTCCTTTTCTGTTTTCCTATGCACTCCCAATTGTACGCAAAAAACCGCAAATTCAAGTGATCGTGAAACACGATCACAATTTAAGGTAAAGGCAGTCACCAAAAAAGAATTGGAGTAAACTACATTATTTTTTACTGTATAGATTAATATAATTATAATATGTACGTTTTCCAATTCCTACTTCATGGCAAGCATTGGTTACATTACTTCCATTATTAACTAATGTAATTACCTTATCTACTTTGTCTTTAACGTCAGGACGACCAAACTTAACACCACGCTTTTTAGCTGATTCAATGCCCTCTCTTTGCCTTTCTAATGTTGTTATTCTCTCTTGTTCAGCTACAGAACTCAGAACCTCCAGTATTATATTATTAATCATTTCAATAACCCATTGTTGCCCGTCTAGTTCAATTAGTGTAGTAGGCATATTTAAAATTCTTAAAATGACACCTTTTTCTTTGAAATAATTGAATTCTCTTATTGTATCTCTCTTATTTCTAGAAAGTCTATCCAGTGCATGAATATATACTATATCACCAGCTACTACCAATTCTTTTAGCTTTTGATAATTTTTTCTGTTGGTATTTTTGCCACTTAGTTTATCACTGTAAATATTTTTTATATCAACGTATTTTGTTAAACTATCGATTTGTCTGTCTAATTTTTGTTCTTTTGTAGATATACGAGCATAACCATAGATCATATTACTCACCATCATTATTAAGAACTACTGATCTAGCAGCTTTATTGAGTCCATATTTTGGTTTTAAGATTATTTCATAGTCTAAAGCATCCATTATTTTAATTAAACTCTCAGTATTAGGATTATTTGTTCTTAGTATTGTATTTAAACTTGTTGGATTTGTATAGTTCAACTTTTGACTAAGATCTTTTTGAGTCATATGTTCTTGATTTAAAATTTTTTTTATTGCTTGTTGTGCTTTCATATTATTCACCTCGAATATTATTATATTTTACAGTAACGATTGATTCCAATAGAAATATTATAAATTCTTAATTTTAAACAGTGTATAAAAGTGGTCTTTATTGCACTTTTAGATAATACGCATTAAACAGTATTTAATAAAAAAATTATACTTATAAGGACTGAATAATCAACTATTAAAAAAAATACGTATTTATAAGTGTTTGATATTAAATTTAATGATAATTTGCTAATTTACCTTTTATGTATTATAATACAAGTGCCTAAGGGTTTGATATTCGTTTGTAATCTTGCAGGATCAACGAATATCTTTTTTTGTTTCTAAATAAGTCTTATAAATTTACATTAAAAGGTAGACAATACACCTTTTGCGTGATATAATAAGTATAGAAATAAAGAAAGGGGTACTCAAGGGAGTACAAAGGTTAAAAAAATGGATAAAATAATTGATAAGATTAAAAAGCTGATGGCAATCGCTGAGGATCCTGGGGCTAGTGATCAGGAAATTCAACTGGCTACTTATAGAGCAAATAAGCTTATGATTAAACATAAAATTACAGAACTTGAATTAAATGAAGATAATAATGGTGACATTATTCAAAAAACAATGAATCAGTATTATACAGGTTATCTATATTGGACATTCAGAAATATTTGTAAATACAATCGAGTTAATGCTTATTATCTAGGTAAAATAAACAGTAAATGTCAATTTAAATACGTTGGATATGAGAAAGAAGTTGCATTATGTGAAAGTGTAGTAATTCCTGTACTAGATTATTTGGAAAGAACAATCAAAGAACTTAAAGAATGTTATATTGGAGACATGGATTTTAGAGTATATAAACGTGATTACTGCCGTGGATTTGCAAAAGGTATAGAACAGCAGTTGAAAAACTCTTTTATTGATATGAATATTGATAAAAAATATGAACTTATTTTAACAGATCTACATCCAGCTGTAGTAGATTATGTTAGAACACAAATGAAAATTAGAACAGTCAAAACTAATTATACAAATGAAAGTGAAGATGCTTATGAACTCGGTCTAAAGGATGGCAGCAAATATGAAATTAAACAAAGTACTCCGAGAAAACAAATTAATAAAAAGTAAAGGTAAGTAGATAAAATGATAAAAGTAATAAGCTATGAAGAATATATAAAAACGCCATCATTGAGAAATCAATACAATGATACAATTGCAAAATGTCATTTATATAATTATGGAGGTGTTTTTATTGAATTTATTTTAGGAAGGGCAGATGTTATGGAAATTGAGGATATTGAATATTTAGACATAGATTTTGAAAGAAAATAATGCTTTAAGTTTTAAAATATTATTCTATAAACACATTATATAAATAGATATATGCTGAATAGTAGGAGAAGAAATGAAATGAAAAAGGATAAAAGTGCATTAAGGATTGAAAAGGAAGAAATACTTAAGTCTTCCCAAAATAATTTTTTGGAAACAATAAATTATTTACCTGAATTAATTGGGAGTGAAAAGCAGGTAAAGTGGGCTAATGATATAAGGAATAATTTTGTTGAAAAGGCTAGAAAAAACATCAACATGCATATATACTCTTATCCACGGATGAGATACCATGCTCTTGAATTTTATGTTTTATCGCATATTCTTTTAAAAGAAACAAAGGCGGAATATTATATAAATAATAGAATGGCGTTGCAAAAACCAATAATTGCTACTGACTTTGCAGATGATTACATACTTATGCATTTAAATGAATATGATCCAGACAATTTTAGAAATACTATTTTAGATCTAATTAAAAATGGTATTTCTTATAAAGAAATAATTAAGAAATTAGATAGAAAGGAAATCTAAAAATGGAGATAGCGGTTAAAGAGTTAAGGCAAGATATATTTAACTATTTAGAGGATACAATAAAGAAAACACCACAAGAATTTAAAAATCTTATCGATTGCATCATTGAATTTAAAAATAAATGTGATATTGATCTCTCAATTTTAGTTAATTATGATTTTGATGGATTTGGGGAATGTTGGGGTATGTCTATTAGAATAGCAGAATGTAGAAGTATTCTTGCTCATATTGCAGAAAGCGAACAAGTGCTAATAAATACTGAAAGTATTGTATACTGTCTAAATGATGATATTAATTATTATATATTAGACTATTTGAGTAAAAAGTATCCTTTTTTTAATGAAGAAGATGATGATAATTATGATGAAGAATTATCTGAAGATTTGTATGAAGAATTATATAAATCATTAAAAAAAGATGAAGAATTTATAAAATATAAAAATAATTATTTTTATATGAAAGTGGCAGAAAAAATAAAAGAAATTATAGAAGCTATTTTAGATGATTCTGAATTTGCTTATAAAAGTGATGAAATACATTCTTTAAAATTAAGCCATAACAATAAATTATTAATTACGTTTGGTGTTCCTTACAACATTCATTAATTATTAAAATGATAGGATAAAATTTTCTAGATTTTAAATGTAAAAATGTAGTGCCAGAGTATTTGAAGAAAACCGTTTCTTTCCGGTACAGATGGCTAATATTAAGGAGTGAAATAAAAAATGATAACAAAATTAGAACATAATTTTACGAAAAATACTAAGATTTATTTTGAACATAATGTAGAAATAAATGAGAACAGCTATTTAATAATTTTTGGTCATCATATAAACGGTGGTTTTATAGCAATACCAGACTGGAATATTTGTTGTGAAGCATCTGCTAACAGTGACAGTAGTTATTATAATCGAATGAAATTAATCGATGCAGGAATGGATGAAATTACTGCAAAAGAAATTTCTGAATATATTAATTTATGGATTGAAGTCAATATCATGGATTGGAAAAATATAAATGATAAAATCATTAAATAAATTAATTGAAAATATGAAAAAAGTTAGGAGGTCATGAAGTATGCCAAAAATTACAGTATATGCTAATTACGAGTTCATAAATGATAGTGATAATTGTTATGATAATGGGGAACTTTCAATACTGTATGAAGTACCAAAATCGTGGATTAATTGGAATGAAGAAAAACGACAAGACTGGCTGGAAAAAAACAGCGATAAAATAGATAAAGCATTTAATGATGCTATGGTTGTTTATCATGTTAGTGAACTCTATGATGATGTTGAATAAAAAGAGAAACTAATATTAATTTACTGTAACCAGTCGACGATGTTATACAAAATATTTATAATAAAATGTAATGGGTACAGCGAAAAAGGGAGAAATACCTATATGATAAAAAAATGTATTGTTTGTGGAAAGAAATTTAATTCTAAAAATGGAATAATAACCTGTTCGGATATGTGTTACGAAATAAGAAATAAAGAACGTTTAGAAAAAAATGAGTTGATTAGACAAAATAAATTAAAAAGAGAGCATAAGCAATGTCCTGTATGCGGTAAAAAGTTCGAAGTAAATAAAAGCCATCTTGTATACTGTTCGGCAGAGTGCAGAGAAGTAGCTACTAAAGATAAGAAAAAGAAATATTTTAAAAATTACTACAGTGAGAATAGAGATAAAATAATAGAAAACAATTCAATAAATCAAAAAAAGAAAGCGGGCAAAATTTAGATTTGCCTCTTTTTATTTAAAAAACTTGAAACCCCACATGAGAGTATATGTGGCGGTAGTGTTATTACATATGTGGTTTTAGGTTTGGTCAGTAGATTAATATTTAAGTAGGTCATTTGACCTACTTTTGTTTATAATGGCTTTCTAAAAGGAGGTAATAAAGATGAACTATGGTTATATTAGAATATCATCTAAAGATCAAAATTATGAAAGGCAATTAAAAAATTTAACAGAATATGGAATCAGAAGGGAGAATATATATATAGATGTAATTTCTGGAGCAACATTTAACAGAAAAAATTACAAACGATTAATAAGAAAAATTAAAGAGGGAGATTTAATCGTAATTCATGAATTGGATAGATTGGGTCGCAATTATGCTGAGATAATGGAAAACTGGACATATATAACAAAGAAAAAGAAAGCCGATATTAAGATTTTAAGTATGACTTTGCTTGATACGACTGTTGCAAAGGATATATTAGGAACTTTTATATCAGATCTAGTATTACAGATATTGGGCTTCACTGCACATCAGGAGCGTGAAAATATTCGAAAAAGACAAGCTGAAGGAATCGAGATTGCAAGAGCAAATGGGATAAGATTTGGGAGACCAGAATTAGATTTAGCTGATAATTTTAAAGAAGTTGTAAAAAAACAGGAAAATAAAATATATACAGTTAACGAAACTTTAACGATCCTTGATATGAAAAAAACTTCATATTACAAGTATAAAAAAATAGTTAAGCAGAGTGTAGAAGGGATGAAATAATCATCTCTTTTATTAAGTAAAAAAATTCTAAAAGTTTCTAAAAAAAATAAACGTAGGGGAACTAGGGGTAGTTTATTTTTTGTTTTTTTACGAAGTAAAAAGAGAAACTTTTAGAATGTAGTCCCCAATATAACTAACAAAAATAATAAAAAAATAATTAAAAGGTAGACAATACACCTGTAATGTGCTATAATAAATATATAAAATAGAAAGGGTACTCAAGGGAGTACAAAAGGAGAAAAAAATGAAATTAAAAAAATCAAAAAAAATTATGGCGTATTCAACAAAAGGCGGTGTTGGAAAATCAACCTCACTTTTAACTATTGCTCAGTATTTTTCTAAAAAAGGTTATAGAATTTGTATTATAGATGCAGATCCGCAAGCTAATTTATCAAAAACTATTTTAAAAGATGAAGTTTTTAAAGATGAGTATTTGTCTATGACTGATTTGTTCTCTGCAAAAGTTGACTGTGAAAAAGTACATAAGGCTATTTATAATGTTACAGATAATTTAGATATTATTGGTTCGTCACTTGCCCTAGTAAATTCAGAACAGTTAGTCAGGAGCAACACAATGTGTGATCAAGGGAGAATAATTAATAAGATAACTCAATGTATTGAGGATGAATATGATATTATTTTATTAGACTTTAATCCTTTTCCATCACTATTAACAACCAACGGGTTCATAGCAAGTGATTTTGTAATAATACCTACTACTTGTGATGAATGGGCTGCTGATGGTGTAGCAACTACTTTATCACAGATATATCAAGTTATCGAGGGATTTGGTAAGGAAATTAAATATAAAGTGCTTATTAATCAAAAATCTCGTAATAAGGATGATAGAGCTTTTGAAGAAGAAATTAATGCTCAGTTAAATGCAGATCAGTTATTTAAGACTAATATACATTATCAAGCTAAGCCGTTTAAAAATAAGGACATTTGTGTCACAGATTTTAATAAAGGTAATACAACTGTTGGACAGGAATGGCAGAGTGTTTTAGATGAGATAGAGAGAGAGGTATTAAGATAATGGCAGCTAAATTTGATCTAATGAAAACACTTAGTAATCAAAATAAGGAAAATGTAGTAAATGGTATGTTATTTGAAGGTGATAAACTGGCACGTATACCATATAATCAAATTCAAATAGGCAGATATAAAAAGTATGAGATAGATCCAAAAGAAGTAGAAGAATTAGCTATTTCTATTTCTACTATTGGTTTGGAACAAAATCTCGTTGTAAAGGAAACCGAGGATCCATCAGTTTATGTAATAGTTACGGGCCACAAGAGATTAAGTGCGATTAATTATATTTTTAATAACAGTATTGAAATTAGCGAGAAATTAAAAAAAGAGTTAGAAATGCCAAATTGTGTTGTTGTATCTAAAGATGAATCTGAGTTAATAACTAGATTTAGAATGCATGAAACAAATGTTCATCAACGTAGTGGCTTTAATATTGCTGAGATAGAAGATTATTTAGAAATAGTGGAAGAAGCTAAGAAGAACAAAACTGAAGTAAACGGAAAAAGAATAGTTGGGACAACACGTGCGTTACTTCATACTAGATTTGGTATGTCTGAAGCTATGGCAAAAAAATATATTAAAGTTATTAAAGAGGGAAATCAAGAGTTAAAAGATAAATTAGATAATGGAGATATATCAGTTAATAATGCTTATGAGTTTTTACAAGGAAAAAACAAACTGGAAACTAAGCGCAAAAAAACTGAAACAAATATTGATTATGAGATAAATGATTTTATAAAAGATATTTATAAGCCGTATAAATCTATGCAAAAAGCTATAGAAAAAGTAAATGAAAATTATGAAATTTTGCAAATTGAGGATACTGAGGGAGAAGTAATAGACAAAAAAGTATTCGATTTATTAGAAGATTGTAAAACCAAAATGAAAGAAATAATGGATATTCTCAATACAGCAGTTCTAGAAAATAGCAAAAAGTAGGTCAAATGACCTACTTTGCAAAGGAGGTATTTTAATGAATAAAGTTTATTTGATGGGAAAAATTTATAACTTAGAAAATGAAGTTGGTAATGCTGGTAAAGTAGTGACTCGTTTTGAATTAGAAACAAAAAAATTAGTTGGGTTTGGTAAAAAAGATGCAATAACATACGATATAATTCCGTGTGATATACGTGGAAAAAAAGCTACTTATATATATGAAAAATGTAGAGAAGGAACAAAAGTGACTCTTTGGGGAAGATTAGATCTTGATAAAGAGAATCATTTGTCTATTGCAGTTGATGAAATAGAAATAATTTAAAAGGGTGTGAAGTGAATGTATATTGATTTTGAAAAATTTAAAGACAGAAAAAGGGATGGATCACCACGCTATATTAAATGTTGTAGAATAAGTGAGGAACAAAAAAAACAATTGAAAGATTTTGCGAATCATAATAATTTAAATCTAACAGAAGCTTTAAATTGTGCAATTGATTATGGCTGCGAAAAAATGAGGGCGGATGAAGGTTTTAAAAATTATGTTTTAAGTATTCCAACAAAAAGAAAAAATGTAGATGGAGCAGATAAAAAACAAAAGATAATTCTAAAAAAGAATACCAATGATAAATTAGAAATGACAAAAAATGAATTTAGATTATATAACGAAAATGGATTTATATATGCTGCTATTTGTGCTTTTCTGGAAGAAATAAAATAAAAAAATAACCACGCTTGCGCATGGTATATCTGACAATACCTATTTTAAATCATTAAAAAAAATAATGCAAGTGGAAGGAGTGGTTTATATTTCTTATGATTATTTATCAAATGTACTAATTCTTTTGATAATTAAGTCTATTATGCCTATATTAGTTACAGTATTTGTATCATGTTTACTTTATAATCTGCTTAATTCTAAGATAGATCCTTATGTTAAGTCAGTGGCAAAAGTATATTGGTTTACTTATTTATTATGTACTGTATTTTTAATTCTATCTTATTTGACAGGACAAAAATTTGAAACGTTTGTATATGAAATTAATGAATTAGCTTCAAAAAAAATTATATATGATATTAGTCTTTTAAATACATCCTTATTTTATTATGCTGTCTGGAGTTTTATCTTGGCCACTTTACTTTTGTATAAAGAGACAACAAGAATAAATAGAAATAGCGAGATAATCAAGCTGCATAGAATAAAAAAAGAGAAATTAGATAATTTTGACAATGTACCGTTGAATTATGATAAAAATATATTTATTAGCGGAAAAAATGGTTCTGGTAAAACAGTAGCTATATCTAATTTTACTGCCAGACACATTGAGGATAATGAGTTTTGTATAATTATGGATGGTAAAGGAGATATTGGTGAATATTCTTTATATGATATTGTAACCAAATTATGTATCAAAAAGAATAGAAAACTATATATAATTAATCAGACAATTCCAGAAGAAACACACAGCTATAATCCGTTTAAAAATTGTAATGCAACACAAATAAAAGATATGCTTATAAATATGTCGGAGTGGTCTGAAGAACATTATAAAGCTCTGGCAAGTGAATATTTTCAAGCAGTGGCAGATTTTATGATCAAAGCAAATATTAATATATCTTTTAACTCATTAATAGAAACAGCTAATGATTTTATGAATACATTGGAAATGTATAAACTTTCTATAGATGTCAGTGATTACAGTTATTATATAAATGTTCATAAACGGTGTTTCGAAGCAGCCGAAGGATCTCTATCTAGGTTTTCTACGTTGGCTCATGGCGAAGGAAGAAGAATATTTGACAGTAACAGGAGGGATTTTAATTTAAAACAGGCATATAGAGAAAATGCTGTTGTTTTAGTTTTATTAAATAAACTTGAGTATACTGATTTTGCACGTGGAGTAGGAAAGCTGGTATTAAACGATATAAAAAATGTACTTGGAGATATTACTAAAATAAAAGGCAAGCATGAAAAGTTTTTATGCGTATTTGATGAGTTAAGTGTTTATTTTTGTGATATGATTGTTGATGTTGTCAATAAATCTCGTTCTTTAGGTGGAACTAATATTTTATCAACTCAAACAGTTGCAGATATGGATGTTGTAAATGAAAATATAAGACGCTCTGTAATTGGAAATATGCATGGATTTTATCTGCTTAAACAGGCTGACGATAAATCAGCAGAGACATTGGCCAATGCAATTGGAACTAAGAAGAAAGCAGAAATAACAAGTAAGCTTGACTCTTTTGGTAAAACGGGAGATGGAACTTCTAAAATTGTGGATGAGTTTAAAGTTCATCCTAATGATCTAAAGGAACTTCCGTTAGGTATAGGGTATTGGATTGATACAATGTCAGATGGATTTAAACCATATAGGATTAAAATGCCTTATATAGACGTTAAAAATATAGAATCATATATATTTAGGGATATTTGAAAATGCGTTTATTGCAGCGGGATTTAGAGGTTTTAAAAGCATTGGATAAACTGAGAGTTTTAGATATAAATTTGATTAGTTCATTGGTAGGCATTAATGAAGGTACATGTAAGAATAGGATGCGGAAACTTGTTACAGAGGGATATGTTAAATATTATCAGGAAAGTAAGACTACAAAAAGATATTACACTGTCACAAAAAAAGGAATGGCCTATTTGTATCCGCCAAGAATAACAATTTCAAAATCGGGAAAAATATACAAAAAAGTAAAAAAAGCACCAACAATAAGCAAAAGAACACTTGATCATGAGATAAAAGTTGCTGAAGTATTAAATCATATTTTGAGATTCAATGATAATCTTTCAATAGATGATTTTAAGACTGAAAGAGATATGCAAAGAAAAATGGAATATATGCAAATAAGAAATCAGCATATTTGTGATTTATTATGCGAAAAGTATAAAATAAAAATAGAGGTAGAATTGTCAGTTAAGCAAAAAAATAAGCTGTCAAGAAATATAATTTTTAACACTTCAAATTATGTACAAATATGGTTTGTAAACAGTGATATGTTGTATAAAAGGCTTTTAGATGAAAAAAAATATTTGGAAGAGAAGTATTTAATTAAAATTATAAAACTTAATAATATTTGTGATGCTGATCTTGATTTATCAAGTTATTATAAAGAAATAAATGAAAAATTTGGAGTAATAAGTACGGAAAAAAAAGAAATGTACCAGCAGATGAATATATTTGAAATAAAATAGAAAAAACGTATTGAAAATTAGAAAAAAGTAATTAAAATTATATATGTGTTGTATTGATTTAACACATTTACCATAATGATTTAAAAGGTAATTAAAAAATATATATCTATATTCAATTAATTGATCCAATTTATTGATTTATTATGGTATATAAGTTTGAAAAAGCATACTTTTTTAAACAGTGAAATTAAATATAAATATATGTTTTTTAACCAAGAAATTAAGCAATTAATTTCTTTTTTTTTATATATTTTATTACTTTTCATCGAGTTCGTTTAAGTATACTTAAACGAACTTTTTTAGTTCTTTGACAAATAAATAGTAATATCTATCTTTCAAAGGAAAGAAGGAAAACTTTGATATTGCAAATATCATTAATTTTCCTTGTGACTATTTAAAATTTAAATAATCAAATTGTAAATAGTTGCTGTTATTTAACAGATTCTGTAAAAAGAGCCTTTTACAAATGTACGCTTGCGATTAATACATTGTATAAAAATAGATGGTAACTATTTGGCCATGACTTTTGCAGAGAGATTGAAACCCGCCAAAGTAGGCGCTCAGTAGCATGGGCAGGTGAAATTCCAGGGAGAAGTGAATAACCTAAACTTCGATAACGTTATTACAAAAATAATAATATAGTAGTTTAAGTTACACTACTATTTATGACAATTTAATTGCATAAGGTAGGTCAAATGACCTACCTACTATAAAAAAGATAATAAACTTTTATTTTATTATCTTTTTTATAGAAAGAAGGGGGATATAGTGGATAGAAAGAAATTAAGAAATCAAGCGATTTTATTCATATCAATGAATAATCTTATCTATTTATTTATAGATTTTTCAAAAGAGTTATATGTAATGGGAACTGCAATATTACTGCTTTTTCTCATGAAAAATTTAGAGTAGAAATTAGGAAGAAAATTAAATGGTGAAGGAAGAAAAGTTATCGGAAGAAATTAATAAATATATAGGTAAATATGAGAGCGAATTGGCTAAACAGCAGGCAAAAAGTATTTTGAATAATTTATCGTTTATTTACTGTAAAGTAAAAATTCTAATAATAGAGCTTGAAGGCGTGGAAAACTGCCACAAAAAGGCGATTACTATAATTAAGAATTATCTTAAATACCTAAAAGACTTTAACCTGCTAGATACAAATGGATCTAAAGACGTTTGGAAACCATTAGGAAAATCTGTCTGGTGGATTGATTTAGTTTATTTTTTAAATAAATCTGATAATGAATTTGAAATAGAATTAAATGAAATAATTAACAAAATAAAAAATTCTTATTTAGAGAAGAAATAGAAGAATGATGTTAACTGACGAAGTTAGTGTAGTAAAAAGAATGAATAAGGAGGGGCATATAATAATGATAGAAACTACAAGTGTAAATCTTTGGGATTATATTACAGGCTTTTCAATTATTTTGATGGTACCTTTAATAATACTAACAGTTTTATTTATGATATATTCAATAATTAGTATAGTAGAAAAAGATTTACAAGAAAACAATGATAATAGAATGTACTTAGTAGTTCTTATTATAGGTTTTATCTTTTTAATAATTGAATGTTTATTATATAAAGGATTGTTGGATTTGTTTCAGATTTTTTGCACTTAGTTTCCAGTTTGTTTTTTCCTTGTAAAAACTCAAATGATTATATAAAAGGTGAAGGAAAAATAGAAGAAATTATGTGTAGGTTACTATGTTAGATATTTTTATGAAAAGAGGAACAAAAGGTAGATAATGAATACTGATAAAATAATTAAAATTATGGAAGAAAAAAATATTACATTGTACAGATTAAGTAAAATGACCAATTTAAACGAATCTAATTTAGGTAAAATCATGTCAGGAAAAACAAAGGATCCACGTATCAGTTATGTAAAAGCAATAGCAGATGCATTAGAGGTAAGTATAGATGAAATAGTAATCAGAAATAATTAAAAATAAATTTATAAGGAAGAAGCAATGATATGAAAGAAATATTAAAAATTATTTATATAGCAGTATGTTTATATCCTGTATACAGATGGGTAAAAGATGCAGTAGATGATATAAGATGTAGTTACATAAATTATAGAGACTCTATCAATCACTCTGACAGAAGTAAAAATAAAATTGTAAGAATAGTACTTTCTATAAGAGATTTGTGGAAAGTTATGTCAATTTTTGAATATGGTCATGAATATTTTCTTCCTACAATACTATTTATAATATTTTGCAAAGCTGTTTTACTGCTTACTTTTATTACACTTGGGTGTTGTCTGTTCTTGTTTTAGCAATTGAAGGACATGGTGAAAAGATGATGATCGATAGAGCAGAGTTTGAAAAGTGGGCTAAAGAAAATGGGAAAATTATTATTAATCCCCAGGATAAATTTATGAATACGATGAAAATAATTGAACTTATGAAAGAAAGAAATATAACAGTATATAAATTATCAAAAATGATAAATTATGATCGTACAAATCTAAAAAAAATATTAAATGGAGAAATAAAAGAGCCAACAATATCTACTGTAATAGCTATTGCGGATGCATTAGAGATAAACATAGATGAGATAGTAATCAGAAATAAGTAAAAATAAATTTATATAAGCTGGTTACATATTTTAACAGATATGGTGGGCGATTAGATGAAAAAGAAAATTTTAGATGTATACAAAGAAATAGGGAGAAAAATGATAATAAAACGTTTAGTTTATAATGTCTTTTATAATAATTTTAATGTACTAAAGCAGATCAGCGAGAGTATTCTATGACAATATGAAATACAATGTTAGAAAATTCGAAGAAACAATAATAGAACTGATAAAAGGGAGTGAAATCAAAATGGTAATAAAATATATGAAAAAAAAGTGTAATATTTGCGGACATATTGTAACTACTGGAGCTGTTATGTGTGAATACTGTGGTAATAAATTTGATATATCAGATACTGGCAGAGACAAAATAAAAATTAGCAGCAGAACCTTATTAATAATTAATTTACTATTGTTTATTATTGGCTGTATCACTGTGTATATTTGTTTCAAATTATTTTTGAGTTTTAAAGATGATATGTTTAATTTTATTAATATATCATCAAAAAATGATTTACTGATATCAGCATTAACAGGAAATGTTGTGGAAATAAGGAATTTTGGTATTAGAATGTTACTATGTCTAGTAGGATTCATGCTCTGCTTAATAAGTGGACCAGCTATGATTAGTTTCCTATTGTGGATAATGAATAAAAAAGTTGATTTACATACTGAAGTAACCAAATATTCTTCTTATGCTGATACTTGAAATACTAAGACATTATAATTAATCCGCTATTTTTAAGTATGAAAAAACACGAATATAGAGGATGATAGAACAGAACAAATTATTGATAATTTATTAGATATTTTTATGAAAGAGAAACAAAAGGGATGTTATGAATACGATGAAAATAATTAAACTTATGAAAAAAAAGATAAAAAAGGTAGGTATGAAAGTTAGTTGGATATTAAAAGTTAGCAGCTTTAGAGAACTGTTAAATGTGACAATCTTCTTAATGTCAGTATGGAATATAATATCTATTTTTATAGATATTCCAAAAGTGTATTATTCATTTATAAGTAGTATTATTTTATTAACAGTTACATTGAGTGAAGTCTGGCTGTTATGCCAGAATGAAGAAAAATAGGGAAAAAGTATATTGTAATGATAATCAAATGTTCTTTTTATGCTGATACTTGAAATACTAAGACATTATAATTAATCCGCTATTTTTAAGTATG
>NZ_JAHOCB010000061.1:0-14018 GCF_019125875.1 Erysipelatoclostridium sp. MSK.23.31
AAGATAAAATAAATTTTTATTGTGGCCTTCAGGTCCAGTAAAAAATTATTTTTCGCTTATTGACAAATAACAAGATAACATTAACTGAATCTATTTCTTATAATTCATGATAAGAAATTTAATTAAATAGTTTTTTTTTACAAAGTAAAAAAAACACCTTGAGGGGGTTAAGGGGTATGGTTTGTAAGGAAAGGGGAAATGGGGAGTGATTGGCCAATATGTACAATTTCATCCCCTCTCCTTTCCTTCATAAGAAAAGAAAAAAAGCCGTGCCACACTTTCATCATAGTTTATCGGACAAATGACGAAAACACGCAATATATTATGTTTAATAATAAATAAGTGAAACTTATTTGTTATGATGAGTGAGGGTGGTCTAGGGTCCTCGAGCCTAGACCACCCTCACGAAAAACACTGATATAATGCGTGAAAAACGACAATTGAGCTATTAAAAAAAGTGTGCCACTGTGGCACGACTTTTTCAAAAATAATAATAAAAATAATTTTAATAATATAGATATAGAAAACGATATTTAAACTATATAATAAGTAGGTCAAATGACCTACCAATAAAATGAAAATAAGTGTATAAAAAATAATATATAGTTAATACTAAGAATGAAGTATAAAACAGATAATAGAATATAATTATAATCTTTTTAAAATATTGCTTCCAGAGCTTCGAGATAGGAAATTTGATACAGTTTTCCCGTTGTACTATAAAACAAAAAAACTGTTATCTTTTACTCTACTTCCGTCGCAACGGAGCTTAGGTTTCTTAGATCGCCATCAGTCGTGAATATTTCAATCCACATGTATGCAAACTTATTATAAATCCTACAGGTACTACTCTGCACTGCTGGCATTCGTACATTTATACTGCATTATTTAATAACATAGGTTTTTGTTCCGTTCTATCCAAACTTACCATACATTTTTCCTCTTAGAACTGCCCCCCTAAATTCTTTTTTTATTGTTGGTTTTCTATTTACATGAGATCCAACTTAGGGGCAAAACAAAGCATGACAACTTTAAATAACCCCGTGTACTTTTCTTACAATGGCTACACACACCTAGACATTTTGTTTTGCAGCTAAGTAGGTCATTTGACCTACTTAGCTGCTGGATCAACTATTCTGCAAAGTAATTTTCCTATGTAAACTATTCAATTGTTATTAAAATACAAAACAAAAAGAGCTGAAGAATTTCTTCTCCAGCCCAGATTAAATAGTAATCCTATCATTCTACTTCTTGTTTTCTACAAAAAATACTAAAAACTGCTTTAAATTACTTACGTAACAATTGACAATTTAAAATTACAATGATATTATAAATATAACATTTAAGGACTTTGTCTATGAACTGGTACTTCATATGACCTAGGTCAAATGTTATATTTATAAAACTAAGTGTTGATACTGGAGATAGAGATATCATCACTTAACGGATTATCTTGGGTTGGAAAATTGGAAAAGATAATTCTTTTATATTAAACAAATAAGTTGGTAAAGCTTATTTGTTTTGAGAAAGAGGTATGATTGGTACTCATACTTCTTTCTTTTTTTTCTTTTGTTATTATAGATTATAACAAATTAAATGTCACAATACAATGTGAATTTTAAAATTTTTTCGTATTTTAACAAATTCATACATTTTTATAATTTAGGAAAAATCAATATTATATATGTATACTTTTTATTATAATTTCTGTTTTTCCTAAAATAAAAAGAAGATAATATGCTTTTATATATATAATTTAATATCAAAAAAGAGCGCTGTTTGCGCTCTTTTATAAGATATGAAATTTATTTGATAGGTTCTTCCTCCTCCTCTAAATTTAGTGTTTTAGTATTATGTCTAAGTTCTCTTAGTCTTACTATTTCTGCTTTTAATTTTCTATTTTCATCTTCTATTCTATATAACACATCTGGGAAGTGTACCTGATTGGCCATATATGTAATCGTTTTAAAAAATTCAGAATTAATATTTATTCTATGTCCTGTAAATTTTATTGCTCTTTTCTTTGACACTGTTCTCAAATCTGTTAATTTCAAAATTGAATCATGATCTAAAAAATCAAATTCATCACTTTTCATTAGATAATAATTTCTATCATAGTTTTTATTATTTGTTACTGGATGATATGCATTACTATAACTTTCTTTATATGACATTATTGGTAAGACATACAAATAGCTACCATTTTTAGCAATTACAATACCCATATGACTAAAAGACATTTCAGGCATTATATTTAATCCAAAACGGAAGAGAAAAATTTCTCCAACTTTAAAATTATGATTATATAAAGGATCATCACTTTTAAAATTATATTTTTGATGATTGTACATTGAATATAACTGCTCATCTAAAAATTTTATAAGTCTGTTTCCATCTCTATTCCACTTATAATAATAATTAAATGATTTATAGAAAAAATCTTTAAGAGCTTTCTCTTTTTTTAAATCTGTTTTTAATTTTTCTATTATCTCATGATCTTGATCTGTTTTGTTATCCATATTTATTTTCTCTCCGTACATACAAAAATAGAGGAAGGAGCGACCTTCCTCAGTATACTCGGGCTCACCACCCTAATTTTATAAACCAACACTCGGGCTTACCACCCTATATAAGATAGTATAACTATCTGCATCATTATTATACCAAACTGCTTTAATTTGTCAAGATGGATAAAATCATATAAGCTACAGATTTTTATTCTTGTTAAAAGTCATATTTATCTGCATTTAAAAGAACATATATAATAGGTCAGAATTTTATAAAAAGGGAGCATTGCCCTGCTCCCTTTTTGATTACCGTAGCTTGAGTTCTACCTTGCCAAATACATTATATAATATGGCCAAAGAGGTATCAAGTATATCTAAGATTAAATATTTTTACTATAAAAATTAAATCATCTTAGTAATTGTTTACAATGTCCTGAATAGTTACAGATAAATTAGCTTCTATCTCGTTCTGAACCTTATCAAAATAACTTTGTACAGGTAAATACGATTTTAACTGCTTTGTATTTATATCTTCAGTATCATTAAATGTATTAATGTTTACTGCTGCTTCAGTTGTTTTAATTATATCTATTAATTTTATATCATACCACTCTTTTTTTAATGTATAACCGCCGTTTATTCCTCTGGTAGAATCAACTATCCCTGCTTCACGTAGCTTATCTAAAACGGCCTGTAAATACTTTCTTGGAATTCCCATTTCTTCAGAGATTTCTATTTTCGTTTTCCATTGGCCAGGTTTTCTTAAAAATACAACAACCCTTATTGCATAATCAGTTGTTTTATTTAATTTCAACATCATCACTTCCTTATAATAATCTGGATAAATCAATAATCTAATCATATCTCTTTTTATTTAAAATCTCTAATATCTATTGTAAAACTCTTTTTATCATTACCTTTTGTTATAGTTGCCTTTATATAATCGGTATCTTTAGGATAAGAAAAAGCTATTGTATATTCAGTTTCTAATATCATTCCACCTGTTTCTTCTTCCCTAGTATTGCCTTCTTTAATTTTAGATTTTATCTTATCGTTTTGATCATCCTGAATTAATATTTCAAATTTGTTATCCACACCTATCATATATAATTCAGTTAGATCTATTTCTGCTAAAGTACCAGATTTACTTGTACTTTTTACGTCAAATACTGTTTCATTAAATATCAAATCATTAATTTTAGTCATATTTTCTCTATCTTTTGAGAAAAATACAGTGTATATAGTACAAGCTACTACTACAAAAACAAAGATACTCGCAAAAATCAATATATTTTTATCTTTGTTTATCCCTAAATCTTTCATTAATAAAGCCTCCTGTAATTGTAAGTAACTTTTGTCCAATATGATGAATTGAATATATCATCTATTCTTACTACACTTCTAGAATTAGGAGCATGTACCATTTTTCCATTTCCTATATAGATACCAACATGGCTAACATAACGTGCATCTGTTTTAAAAGTGATGATATCTCCAGCCTGTAGCTGTTCTTTAGTTATTTTTTGTCCCATTGTCGATAAGACCTGTGCTGTTGTTCTTTCAAATTTTATACCATTCTCTTTACAAGCCCACCAGACCAAGCCGCTACAATCAAATTCATTTGGTCCAGATGCTCCCCAGACATATTTACACCCTTGTTTACTCAAAGCTGACTTTGCTATTGCTTTACCAATTTCACTGTTACCTTCGACCTCAACATTATCTGATGCATTACTGCTATCACCAAAATATCTTATATACATGACAATAGTGGTATTAGATAAATCGCTTAATTTTTTGAATTTTGCCTCTTTTTTTATTGCCGAGATATAATCATCATCATTGTTATTTTCATATCTTAAAGTAATCAATTTATCAAGTAATTCTGATAAATTAAGGCTTTCGAACGTATTATTTTTATCACTTGCTTTTTCTTCCAGTGTCAGTAGTAAAGGAATAAAAAAATGAGAATCATTATATTTTGTCTCTTTATCCTTAGTCTTATCGGATACATAATCTTTACACTTAATTCCTATTTCACTTTTTATAAATTCCTCATATAGATTTTTAACTTCGTTAGATACTTTATCTGTATCTCCTTCACCAAAAATAATTTCACCAATAAAACCAATTGGATCATTAACTATTGCTCCAGCAACCGTAACAGGTATCATAAATACAAGAGTAAAAACAACAGCCACTATAATTATTTTTTTAAGCATAGTTATTACCTTTTTGCTGTTCCTCTTTAACTGTCAATAGTGTATGCATAAAGAATGATTTATTACCACATATAAAATAGCTATCGCCCCTTACAAATGTTGATATTCTTTTAACATCTCGCTCATCCAAGCCTATCATTTCCTGCAGCTTGATCTGTGCATTTTGTTTAGAAAGCAGTTTACAAATTATATAAGTAGTCTGATTTAAAATAGACTGCTGTGTTTCATCACCAAAATCTAGCGGCTCTTGAGTCCCCAATAAACTTATATTATTATATTTTCTGCTTCTTCTAGTGAACTGATCTAATAAAGTAATAATATTGCTAGTTTTCATAGTCGTGTGTGCCTCATCATAAATAAAAGCACTATTAACTTTATCATCTAAACAATAATTAAACGCCTGAGAATAGATGATATAATGCAGCGCATTTCTAACATTTTCTGTCATAGTATAAAGCCTTTTAGTTCCTATACCGAGTACATTACCCTGCCTTAATTCTATGTCAACCGTTGTATGCCCATCAAATAAAAATCTATGTTCTGATAACATTGGTGTTATCTTTAAAAACAAATCCTCACATGCATCTGCAAATTTAATTTCATTCATACTCTCAAATAAATTTTTCACTTCAATTAGTGTATCTGCAAAATCACTAAGCGTTGGATAATCAGTATTTTTTAGATTATCAAATGTAGGATATTTTGCTTTAATTTGTACACCGTTTTTATCTACACTATCCAAAAATCCAAATTTTTCATACATTTTTTGAGCAACTGTACCTACAACTGCCAATGTATTATCTTCTATATTTTTGTTATATAGTATAAGCACATTTTTAAATGTATCTACTGCATTTATTATGGCCATCTCTGAATCCCACATTCTTTTTCTGAGTTCTTCGCTATTCAATTCATCATCTACAGAAACACGTATTAATTGAAAAAGATTGAACATATGCTCCTTATTACCAAATTCAAGATATGTACCACCTTTATTAAGTGTTTCCTTTTTATTTTTATTTTCAGGGTCAACCCACATAATGAAATTATTACGTCTTATAAAATACCTAAAAAGCAGATATAAATCTGTAGTTTTTCCAGAACCAGTATCTCCTAACAATATAATATTACCAGTTAATCTATTTTCAAAAACCGATTCTTTCTCCTGATCTATATAATACCACGGATTAAAAAGTATTCTTCCTTTCATATTTGCTTCATAGCCGTATAAAAAGCCATTCAAATCCTCATTTGTTGAAAAATAATATGGATATGTTAATGCAAACGAACTTGTTGATATAGGAAATCCAATATTATCTTCTAATGTATCCGAAATTAAATAATCATGATAAAAAATAGGATTAAAATATTTAAAAAGTGCTAATTGAAGTTTTTTAGGCGCTAATACCGTAAAACCTATTCTTCTTAATTCATCCGTAAATTTTTTCTTTATGTACTGCATTTCCTTGAACTCAAAATGAGACACAACCATCGCCAGAGATAGATCCAATGTTTTATCTTTATTACGAACCATCTCTGAAGCAAACTGATCCAATGAACTTATACTTGTTTGCAACTCTTTTTCCCTTGTTTTATCACTTCTGATTGTTGCACTTCTTAATTTATCTTTTAAATCTTTAGTTTCTTTTCTAATGCATTTTACTAAATCAAGTTCAGAGTCTTTAGTTATAAAAAAAGTTTTTATATTCTGATTTCTTCCTATATAATTAAGGATCCCCACATCAAAACTCTTAGGGAGAGCTTTTGCAATAATAACTGAGTAGTATTTACCATTTATTGTAAAATATTCTTCACTATTCGTTATTTCAAACAGTTTATATTTAATATCTAAATTATTTTTTTCTTCATTAATTATTTCTATATCTATATCCTGTATTTTCTCTTTTATCTGTTCTTTTGTTACCGACTCATCTAATAAAGTCCTTCCCTTGAAATAAGCCTTAGATAAAAAATTATCATTCAAATCAAAAAGCCATGTTAAATACTTATTGTAATCTAAATATGCACAATCAGTAACATAAAATGATCTAGATAACTCAGTAGTAAGCTGATTATATCTTCTTTGTAATATTCTTTCATCTTTGTGTTTTATAAAACAAAAGAATTCAATTTTTTTGTTATTTAATGAGAATTCCTCTAATTTTTCTATATCGTCTATAATAATTCTCTGTTGTACTTCTGAAGCATTTTCAAGTTCATTAACAAGTGAATCAGCCAGTTCTTCAAAAGTTGATGGTGAATATACCATTGCTTGATAAACTGGAAAATTAAATTGATTAAAAGCATAGCGTAATGCACTTATAACTTTTTCCGCATATGCATTTTGACAGGTCCAGATATCTATTGGAGATACTTTTATTCCCTTTACAATAGTTTTATCCTTCAGCAAAATACAATCATCATAAATTTCTTTAATATCTATTAAATCATCTATACTTTTAAATGCCTTTTTATAACTCTTAGTATAGTCCTTCTTTTTATTAAACATATCAAACCTCCACAAAAAATAAGGTAGGTCAAATGACCTACCTATTGAACTGCTAATATATAACTGCTACTATATTCGTAAATTTTGTTAAATACATATCGTATATCATCTTCAGATAAAATATCAAACTCGTATTCCTCCAAAGATTTTTTATATATTTTGGCCATGTACACATTTCCTTTTAATTCGTATTCACTATATACTTTGATTCCTTCAGGTAATTTTTTACCTAACACAAATGTTGTTTTTAAATTTTTACCATAACCATTATCATCTACAACAGTTATAATATTTCTATTCATTAAATCTTTATAATAAGCAATATTATATGTATCACCTATAAGTTTTCTAAAATCTATTTCTTCCTTACACACTTCTAAAATATTGTGTTTAAGTTTGTCCTCGTATATTTTAAATTCCATGACTCCACTCACTGTTTATTTCCTCTTTTCTTTACTAAATAACTATAGTACTTAGAAGATAAATGATATTTCACAGTAAGTAATATATATTCTAAATTGTTATGGTAATTGGCCATTGGTTGAACCAATCCTATAATTACAATAGGAACAACCAATACCAGCATTATAAATGAAACTATCGTAGGAACAAAAACAAACAATAATAATATTGCCCAGACTATTCCCCAAATGAAGGCAGAACTCATTATTAATATATCAATAGGTCTATATTTATTTATGATGAGCTGTGATGACTTATAATTTGATGGACAAGTTCCTTTAATATCCGTTATTCTCATACATTTACCCCACTTACAGCCAAATCTGGTACATATTTTTCTCGAACACTTGGTTTATATACCCTTGCACTATCTTTATATAAATGATTTTGAGATGGAGTATCTACAAAAGATACTCCGCCACGATTTATAAAAGATGTGCTATCAGATGAATTATATTTATTTTTACCAGAATTATCATAATCATTAGAGTTTACAGTATTGTTTTGTGGAGAGATTCCTGAATTATACGATTCTGTAACTCCAACTTTATTACTATCCATATAAGATGGTGTCGTAGGATTCTGATCTATTATACTGCCATTGTTCTGTTCCTGATCACGATATGCATTTTGCATTGTCTGTTGATTTAAACCACTATCTGCAAAATAACCATTACTGTTTTCTGTTTCAAACATAGTTGATGAATCTGGTGGTATGGATCCTGAAGGTGAACCCCCACCCCCGTTGCCACCGTCTGGAAATGGTGGTGTTACCATTGGCCCACCATCCATAGGACGACTGTTATTTAAATAATCCATAAAAGTTTTTGCGCTATTAGAAATTATTTTCATTGTAGCTTTTGTAGCTGCCATTGCCCCCATTCCCATCAGCATTGTACCTGCTCTGCCACCAGATGAAAGATTTGAAGCACCCATATATTTTGCAATTATTTCTCCTACTTTATATACTGTCATTAGTCCAACAGCAAAAATTACAACTCTTATAATACCGTTCAAAGAAGAAACCTGTGATAATGTCATAAGACCAAAAACTAAATTTGTAAATATTAATGTAGATGCAGTAGTAAGTGCATCCGATATTATATCTCTAACCCAGTCACCACAAGTTGACTCTTCCTCGACCATTGAAGATATTGGAATAAAACCTATACAAAATCTAAATATATTTAAAAACAGCCGCATAGCACAGTCTATAACTATATTGAGCTGTACACACATAACAACAAAAGCACCTATAATGCACAACAACAATTCTGAATAAGAGTAAAAATAAATATACTCACCACTTTCCTCATCGTTTAATTTATCATCTATTGTATCGATTCCAATAACTTCATCTGAAGATGACATGTCACTTAATTTAGATGTAATTGGAGTTTTAGCAGTTGAGCTAATAACCGCCGTTGAAGGAGACATTTTCTCATCATATGTCACGACATTATTATATATCTTAGTAATCTCTGAAGGTGCCTGAAGCGCAAAAAAGAAAGCAGTAAGAGATATACATATTACTAGAAAAATATTAGTTATTTTCTTAAGTATACTTCCGATATCTACTTCCTCATCTTCGTTAGCTGTCTTTCTTAAAAGTACGTATCCTACTCTAACAAATGTAGCAAATGATAAAAATGACAAGAAGAAAAGCCATGTATATGTTATCTCATTACTTCCTGCCAGATTCAAATTAACTACTGCATTTAGCATATCATACATCCAGTCACTTGCTGATAAAAAAAGTTTTGCTATAGCCCAAAATAAAGTCCTTATCGCATCTTCAATCATATAAACCCCTCCAGCTTATGAGATTGTAAACCATTTTAATATCGTACTTAACAGACCGAACAAAACAAATGCAATTACATGTTTTTTTATTGATTTATGAAACGGCATTTGTTCTTTTTCTTCCTCATCCTTGCCATTCCACGTAAAATATGAATAACCTGCTGAACATATTGCGAGTGGTATTGAAATTCCAATCATGACATTAGCAATTGGGTCAAGTAGGGCCTTTACATCAGTTGTAGCTTGACCTTGATTAAAAGATACCGCTGCTGAAACACTATTTAATTTTATTAATGTACATATCGTGAAAGTAGAAATTGCTACTTTAAATTTTCTTATCTTTTTCATTTTTTTAATCCTTTCTTAACTAAAAACTGCCTGATATCCTACATATATACCATTCTCTTGAATAGGCTGGGCTTTTCCAAGCCCCTTGTATCCTTTTGCAAGACAAGTGTTGATATACTGTTGACAGGCATTTAAACAGGCATCAAATGTGCCATATTTCTCAATTCTGAATGATTTTGTTTCAGGTACATAACTGGTATTACCTGCATCATATTTGGGTTTTTCTGTTTTTGAAGAATTTGTACTATTTTTACTGTCACTGCTGTTTGTTCTATTTTCAACAGTTGAATTATTGCTGTTATTATTGTCTGGTTGAGAATAATTATTATCAACTTTTCTGTCTACAACATTTACAGTTACTTCTCTAACAGATTTATTTTTCTTAGCATCATAAGCAATAATTTCTACCTTATATGAGCCGACTCTAGTAAGATCATAATTTCCATTAAAAAACAATTCTATAGAACTGCTATTAGTGTAATTATCTTTACAACTAATTTGATTTTTCAAATCAAAATAACTATTATTCAATTCTACTTCATATTGATCATTTGCTACAATCTCTGGCGCTGTTGTATCTTTTAATAAGATTTTTTTGGTATAAATTTTGCTTTTATATAAAAAATCAAATTTAATAGTTCCTAATTTAATTTTCTTCTTACTGCTATTTATTTTAACCGTTGAGTTATCAGGTAAAGTAAGTAAGCTATAATCATCATTAAACTTAAAATCTTCTTTTTTATATTTATTTACACCAATAAGAAGATCAGCAGGCTTAAAATCAGAGGAATATTCAATTTCTTCTTCATCTATGAATTTTACTTCATAATTTTTACTTCGTGTCTGACATCCCGATAAAAACAGTGTAAATAATATACATATGAATATTGTTAATTTCTTTTTTACTGACATACATTTACCTATTTTAATGAAAAAGGTAGGTCAAATGACCTACCTTCTAGACTTCTTTCCTTTTTCTTTTAAGTATGATATACCCTAATCCAAGTATAGAAGCCGCCGCTAATCCAGCATATAATCCTAATGACTGATTATCCCCTGTTTTTGTAATTGTTACAGGCAATAAAGTATTTAAATATTTAAAACTATGTACACTCCCTACACCTTCTAGATTATCGTTAATAACAATTTCTTTTACTTCAGTTGAAAGTTCGTATCCTAACGGTGCCTTTGTTTCTTTGATATAATAGATACCATACTTTAAATCTTTAAAAGTAGCTGTTCCATCTGTAGTATTACCACTTACCACATCCAGTACTTTAGTACATTCCTTATCACTGTAAAGAGTAAATTCAAAGTCTTTTGATAAGATGGGTTTTAATGTTTGACTGTCAACTTTATTAACCTGAATATCTGTCAATATAAGTTCATCTGTCATATTTAATGATACGTTTTTATCTTTTCCAGCAATAAATTTTTGTTCTTCAGCAATCTTGTATCCTTCAGGAGCATTAACCTCTCTTAGGATATACTCTTGGCCACTAATTAAATTTTGAGCCATATGAGCGGTTTCATTACCATTGATATCAATGTTTGAGTATGTTGTAATACCGTCTTTTATATAAATTAGACGATAATCTTTAGTGTCTTTATTTGGAATAACTGTATATTCTACAACACCATCATCTTCTATATCTATAAACATATTAGAAACTGTTTCACCTGCTTCTAACTGTGCTTTGATATCTTCAGGAATATCCAATAGATGCTGACCTGTAGTCCATTTATCTACAATTTGTTTTGTTTTTGTAGAAACGATTTCCATATCTGCATTTGCTAATAAATTGCCACTTTCATCTTTTTTAGTCACTTCAGTAATGGTATCTGTCATTTCTATTTTTTGAATTTTACCGTCTTTTACATTAAATTCAACATCTTGAGCTAATGTAAATCCTTGAGGAGCTAAATCTTCATGAAAATAATATTTACCATCTTTTAAACCATCAATTTGTACTGGTTCTGTTCCTGTAATAAAATCATAAATTAACTCTTTGTTTTCATTTAGAATCTGTACATATGCACCAGAAACATTATTTCCCGCCACATCAATTTTATTAAAAACAGTCTTAGTAAGCTCGTTATTAATATCCAAAGATGATTTGTATTCTAATGTAACAAAATCCTGTTGTGCAAACTGTACTGTTTTGACTTCTTTATCTAAAACAAAACCATCTGGGCAGGCAGTTTCTTCCACATTGTATGTCCCCATTGGCAATCCAGATAAAGCTAATTTACCATTTGTATCACATGTATAAATGCCATTTCCTAATTCATTTCCACTAATCAATTTAACAGTATCTTCATTTGAACCCTTACCGCTTCCTACAGTGATTGCATCTCCTTTAGAATATAATTTTTCTAAAGAAACACTGTCATAAACATCTTGACTTGCAGTAATCTTGAATTGTACTTTCGTTAAATCATAGTCAGCTTTATTTACCTCTACATTGGAATTTTCTAATGTCTTATTTATCTCTAATGTACCAGTAGGTCTAATATTATTTACTACAATTTTTTCTGTTGTCTGATCTTTATTAATTGTAACTTTAAATGTTTTTTGAATAGCAGCATGTCCATCAGGAATTTTGGTTTCTGTTAAAATATAATCACCGACTGGTAAGTTATCTGCTTTTATTTTACCATTTTTTACAACTAAATCTTTTTCAAAATCTAAAGTAGTATGTTTTAAATTAAATTCCGAACCGTTTAATAATTCTCCTGTATCATTGGTCTTAGTTAATTCAAGACTTCCAACATCAGCCCACTCAATTCCAAATATTAAATCAACAGGATCATAAGTGAAACTCCAAGAACCTATATCTTGAACACTTGTATTATCCGACTTTATAATAAGCGGCGCATATCTTGTTTTAGCTGATCCAGTTAATTTACCTGAACTATAATTATCACGAACATTTAGCTTTGCTTGTAAATAAAATATATCTCCGCCATTAATAACAGCACTATTGCTTGATACTGTATTTTTTGTTATATTATGCAGTTCAATTCCATTATCTAATGGTATTGTAATTGTATTATTAGCAGAAGAATTAAATTGAATATTTTCAGTTCTTTGATAATTATTCTCATAATACGCCTTTAAATTTAAATTTCTTGTGCCATTCAAATTAAATTCAGTCTTTGGTACAGGCATTGACTGAATTTGATCATATCTTGTCTTTAAACCAACACCATGTGCCTCCAAATCTTCCCAGCTCTTACCGCCATAAATATCCCCACTGTATGCGTAACTAGCCATAATATGCGTATAAAGATATTTAGTAGTATCATTTGTGACCTGATCGTCTCTGAATACATCACCTGGTCCGCCGAATCCATAGTATAATACTTTTAAAAGAGCTTCATTTTCATGAATTTCTGCTACCGCCGAATCATTATTTACTGGTTCATTTCGGGAAGAATTTAAACAATATGATAACTGTCCATTAATGTAATAATAGTTAGTAGACCAGTTTCCAAGCCAGCTTGGATATCTTATCGCCTCGCCTTTTTCAAGTTTTACCGTCTCAGCATTGATCTGAGATAATGAAGCTGTACTTATACTAAATATCATCGTTAATGCTAGTATAAGCTGTTTCCAGCATTTTTTTAATTTATTTAACCCTTTCATTTTTCTACCTCGCTTTAATATAAAATAAAAAAAGATATCATTTTGATATCTAAATAAATATTAATTTGTATCTATATCGCCTCCCTTCGTATTATTGCAATAACAACAGCACTAACTCCTGCTAATACGGCAAATAGTTTTAAATCAACTGCATCATCAGTTTTTACTGCAATTACAGGTGAATGTTTAGGTACAATACTGATATCATAATTCATGCCGTTTTTGCTTTCATTATTAAATGCAGGTACGGATATCAGTGTTGATACGATATTCTCATATTTATTAATATCTGTTGCCTGAAGCAGATAAACACCCTTTTCTAACTGATCAAATTTGACCGTTCCATAGTCATTGGTAGTTTTTCTAGTTCCGACTATATTTTTTGAAACAGTATCTTTTGAAATAGTGTGTGCTGCATTTTTCATATCTTCTGCTGTTTTTAAAGTATTTAAATTTACTCCAGTATCCTGCAGATCATTAATAAGCAAATACTGGCCATTGATTATATCAGCTATTTT
>NZ_JAHOCB010000062.1:0-13915 GCF_019125875.1 Erysipelatoclostridium sp. MSK.23.31
CTGTATGCTTTACATACAGTAAAAACATTATTTAGAGATGCAGGCATTGAAAATGATGAGAAATTAACACAGGAAGAAGTTGATCGTGCTGATGAACTACAACAAATTGCATTTCCAGATGAATGGAAAGATCAAAATCCTAATGATAAAAAAGAGGACTAGACTTGATCTTGTTTATGAAATGGGGGATAAATTTAAATGATAAAGGAAAAAGAACTGTTAGAGGATATTAATAGCTATATAGATCAGTACAGGTGTGAATTGGCCAAACAGCAGGTAAAAAGTATTTTGGATAATCTATCTTTTATTTATTATAAAACAAAAAATCTAATAATAGAACTTGAAGGTGTGGTAAACAGCCACGAAAAGACGATTACAATAATTAAGAATTATCTCAAATACCTGAAAGATTTTAGATTACCAGATATGAATGAATCTAAAGGCTGCTGGAAACCATTGGGAAAACCTGTCTGGTGGATTGATTTAGTTTATTTTTTAAACAGATCTGGTAATGAATTTGAAGTAGAACTTAATGATGTAATCAATAAAATTAAAAATTCTTACCGTACTTATGATTATAAAGCTTTTTCAAAAAGTTGCTTATGAACTGTTTGAAGAAAGAAATTATACTTGACTGTGGGAGGAAATACAATTAATGAAGTTCAAAAAATGTAAAATATGAATCAATAAATTATTTAAAATGTTATAGCAATATAAAACCACCAATTGGATCACAAGTGACTTTTATAAGAGAAGAATCATTATCGATATGTATCTTAAGATATTGGAAACTGTTCTTGAGTTATATTAGATTTGTGCTGTTACAGTCATTTTGTATTGTAATTGGTATGTTTGCTATTGCAGGATGGATGAATTTAGAAGCATCAATAAATATTTATAATTACTCTTTATATGAATTACTGGATTTTATATGTCTGTTATATATTGGCTGGTGTATTTTTAGTGTTGGTATTAATATTGTTAAAGATATGTGGAACGATACAGATAGTTTTCTCAATGACAGACAATTAAAATTAATTATAACTATTTGGATTTTTGAAATAACGAAACTATTTGTTAAGAATAAAAAGCTAACAGTAACTAATGTTTTTAAATGCGGTCACTATATTTTTTTTGCGGGAATTATATGCTGTTTAATTCTTTTAATTATTTTTATTATCAAATTTATAGTGCAATATAATTCTGATGATATAAAACCAATAGAATGAGGATATGATTATGGATGATATTACAAAAAAACATTTTATACATTTAAGTCTAATAGCTGTATTTTTTAGTCTATTGACTATAATCGGTATTAGCTTGAATGTGTATTTCACCGTTATTGTTTTAGTATTTTTAATGATATTGTTTTTGCTCTGGTTTTTGCTTGATTTTTGTCAGTCGCCATTAGAGGAAAAATGTTTATTAGTGTTTCTAATTTGTTACTTTATATTAAAAATAATAATTTTGTTTTATTACAGGTAACTGAACATTTTCATAATTTCTAACGGTTCAGCGGTTCGACTGAAGGAAATTGGGTACAAAAAAGACCGTAATGTATTTTACGGTCTTTTTTGTATTTATTAATAGTAATTTTTTTATTCTGCAACGAAACGATAAGGTAGAACATCAACGATTCGATTTTAGCATAATGGAATTTATACTAACAATCATCTTCATTTATAATTATAACTCTACAATCCGCACATCTATATGCTGTTAATTGTAGTATATTCCATCCTTTTTTTAAAAGAACTTCATATTCTTTTGGGTGATTTCTCCACATATGGGGTTTTTTGCCTTCCGGAGTCCATGTATAATCCCATTTTGCTGAATTAAAAAATCCTTTATCCATTTCTTTTCCACAATATGGACACTTCATTTTTGTATTTCCTTTCACAATGTTGAAATATTATGTTTAACTGTTTGGTCTCTGTGTTTCAAACGTTCTGTAATAAGGGTGTGCTTCATCCCATACAACTTGCGCTTTAAAAGGTTGGAAGACACCTAAAATTCTTTTTTCTCTTGTTGTATTATGAGCATTTAAAATAGCTTGATAAACCTTATAATATACATCAGAAGTAAAATAATTAACCCCTTCAGAGGATAATACTCCTGATATGAATGAAACAACATTTGCCTTTGTCACACTAAGTCCTAAGGCACCAGTTACTAAGAATGCAATTATTGTAGATATTGCACTACTTGCTAAAGATACCAGCATACTCTTCTTCCTACTTCCAACAAAATAAAACTTACCGTACTCTGCTTTTGGTGCTAACGAGTTATTGTTTTTTACTGAAATCTTGTTGCTTTTTAAATCATTTATATTATCAATATCAATCTTTGAAAAATTGGTTAACGCTTCAACAATTGTAATAGGTTGATTTTTGTCGTATATATATGTGGATTGTAATAATACCGCATTATTAAAATCATTAAAATCGTAATAATTATTATTAACTTTCACATATCTAAAGTCTGTATCATACTCTAATTTTATTTTTTCACCATTCTCTACTATTTCAAAACAGATATTATATTCATTGGTAGAGTTAAGAATTGTGGTTTCATAGTCTTTATAAGAGTATGAATATACTGCACTATTGTTTAACGCACTAATATTTGTTACTGCACCAAAACTTAATGTAAACACCAGTAAAAAAGCAATGATTTTCTTCATTTTTTTGTTCTCCATTTCAAAGTTTTTTAAATTATAAAAAGTATCAACAAATAAATCGAAAACGTTTTCTTGCTATTTATTCAAAAGAAAATTGAATATTATTTTATGTATATAATATCCTATTAATCCTCCAACTAGATAATATAAAATATCCGTTATATCAAAATAACCGTATAAAATTAATAAGTGGAATGTCTCTTTTAAAAATCCTATTAATAATAATATTTTCACAGTTTGAATTTGATTTTGTTTTTTTGTGAAAAGCATATAACCAACTGGAATAAATAGACAAATCTTAAAAATAATATTTTTTATAATAACAGACGGCATTACAGTGTAATCAAAATAGAATGGAATTATGTTTATACACTTAAGTATTTTTTCAAAATACGATGGGTAACCGTTAATATGTGCGATTGAACCTCTCAACAACGGATATAGGAAGATAAATGCTAAATAAATAGTGAAAATAATAATTGTTATTTTTTTTTTTCATAAAATTCCCTCCCAAAAATAAATTTTATATGTTATAAATATTTCCACTTATTATTCATATTAATTATATCATATATGTATTTTTTTTGTTAAGTTATCCAGAAAAAATGCTGAAATAAAGAGCTTTTTTTCCTTCTGGACTTTCTTTGTTGGAAACAATGTTAAATATTTAATTTTATAAAACTGTTTTGTTCTATTTTGTCTAACGGTGCTTTGAGTTAGCTAAAATTTGCTTTTGTTTTTTATTGTGTGCTTGTAGACTGTTGCTTTTTATTTGATAGTTAATTCTCCTTTGAAATGTTACAATGAGAAACGGAGATATTTTATGATGATAAACACTTTCCTTGTGTTGTATATTTAATAGTGACAGAAGATTACAGATGCAGGATATAATACACATAGTAGTTATTTAAAATTTATTAATCATATGTTTGCCATATGCTGTTAGTAGTTTTTTATGAAGTGATGAATAAAAAAATAAATAATACATGAAATCTTTTTTGAATATAGTCTTTGGCAATTAAAATCAAGATCAGAGTATAACTCAAACCTTAATACAAGAATATCTTTATTTACTGGAAACATAATAATAATTTTTTGAAATATAAATGTGCAAACTACTGTTATTATTGCTGTTACAATGCCACTCATAATTATAATATACCTTCCAAATCAATATTTTATTGATAGCTCAAATCCCAACTTATTTTATATCAGTTTTATTTTTAAAAAATATTTTATTTTATAATGAAATGTTTTTTAAAATACGCTAGAATATAAACGAGGTGATTATTATGCATTTATCATATTTAATTAAACCAGCATCTTCATTATGTAACATGGCTTGTAAATACTGTTTTTATGCTAATGTGGCTAGTCAGCGTAGTGACTATAGCTATGGGATTATGCAAGAAGCAACGATTGATAACCTGGTTACTAAGACTTTGTTGATGAGTAATAAAATTACATATTCATTTCAAGGTGGCGAGCCTACAATGGCAGGCTTAGATTTCTTTAAAATATTTGTAAACAAGGTTAACGAAAAAAAGCATAATCAAATTATTCATTATTCAATTCAAACTAATGGAATTAATCTTGATGATTCATGGCTGACATTTTTTAAAGCTAATCATTTTCTAGTCGGAATATCTTTAGATGGCACTAAAGCGAATCATGATCAGGTTCGTTTAACCAACCAATCTTTGCCAACATATGATTTAATCATGAAAAATATCAAGAAAATTAAACAAGCTCAGATAAACTATAATATTTTAACTGTCATAACGCGACAGGCCGCAAAAGATGCTAAACGACTATATAATTTCTATAAAAAAAATGAGTTACAGTATATTCAACTGATTCCCTGTTTACCGGAATTAGATCAAAGTACTGATAATTATTATTTAACATCACAGATGTTTTTTCGGTTTTATAATGAGTTATTTGATTTATGGTATCGTGATGTAACTAGGGGTGAGTATATTTCCATCTCCCTATTTGATCATTTATTAACATTATTTAAAGGCGTAGCTCCATCGATGTGCGGGATGCTGGGTTTTTGTACTTTACAATATGTAATCGAAGCTAATGGTAATGTTTATCCTTGTGATTTTTACTGTCTAGATGAATATCTATTAGGTAATATCAATGAAGATGAGCTATCTAGTATTCAATCAAGTCGTAATGGTCAAAAATTTATTCAAGAGCCTAAACGGATGTCACCGTTATGCCATGATTGTAAGTTTAAAAAGCTATGTAATGGTAATTGTAAACGGATGAATGTTGTTTACTTTGATGATAAGTATTGCGGTTATCAAGCTTTTTTAACGAAAACATATCAGCGTTTTTACCAGTTAGCTAATCAGATTAAATAAAAAAATTACCCTTTTTAAAATAAAGGGTAATTTTTATTTTTGTAATTTAGCTAAGTGAGCAACAAATATTTCAATAGCAATGAAGAATAAAGCCTGTAAATCCAAAAATGTAGCATAACGACTAGATATTTTAGGTAAAACAAATAGATAATCAGCATTTTTGGCAATCGTCGTTGTTTTATCAAAAGTAAATACAATTAGTTTACAGTTAGTATTTTTAATACTGGAAAGATGTTTACTAAAAAATTTAGTCGTATCTTCAATTGTAAAGACAACTAAGGCATCATTAGACGTTAGGGTATCGATATAATCAATCATTTGGACACTATCATCAATACATGGAGTAACACTTAATCCGGAATTTAATACTCGTTTACAAAAGTGGAGAGCACTAGCGCCAGTTTTATTAAAACCACATACTTTAATATGATTACTAGCTATTAATGTTTTTGCAATGGCATTAATATCCTCACTATTTAGATCAGTAGCCATATTTTCGATGGCTTCAATATAGCGGCAGGTAATATGATTGATGGCACTATTAATTTCGTTAGGGTCGGATTTAATATTATTAGATAATAAATAGCGGTTTAGTTCGTATTTCAGTTCAATATAACCGTTAAAGCCAACTTTTTTAGAGAAACGAATTAGTGCTGCTTTAGAAATACCGATTGTTTCAATCAATTTTTCGATATCCGCCCGGGCAAAATATTTTGGATCTTTAATGATGAATTGGGCGATTTTCTTTTCATTATTGGTATAAGTATCAAATAAACTCTGAATTTGTTCTAATATGTCCATAAAATCCTCTCCTTTATTTTATTATAGCATGTTTTGAAATAAATTTCAAACAAGTATGAAATGAATAAAATATATTTTATTAAAATATTGAAATATATTTCAAAAAGTGTTAAAATACATCTGTAAAGCGCTTACGAAATTAAAAAACAAAAATGAGAGGAAATATATTATGAACACTTTAACAGGTTTTTTAGATCGTTTTCTTGTACCAGTAGCTAATAAAATGGCTAACAACAAATATCTTAGTTCTGTAAGTACCGGATTTGCCTATGCATTACCTGTAATTATGGTAGGAGCACTATTTACTTTAGCATCATCATTAAACCTTGGATTTTACCAAGACTTTATTACTAGTACCGGAATTAAACCAATTGTTTCATTTGCTTCTACGGTAACGACTGATATGTTATCGATTTACACTGTCTTTTTAATCGCAAAAGCTTTTGGGGAAAAAGAAGGTTATGAAAAAGAAAGTTTATTAGCAGGTTCAGTTGCCTTAGTATGCTTTTTATTAATGATTCCCCTTACTTCAGTTGAAGTAAATGGAACAACTGGAACATTTTTAGCAACAACTTACTTAGGAGCTAGAGGGTTATTCTCAGCAATGATTATTGGTTTAATAGCTTCAAAGCTATACTTTATCTTTGTGAAATACAATATCACTATAAAATTACCGGAATCAGTTCCACCAACTATTTCAAAAAGTTTTGGGGCAATTTTACCAGGAATTTCAATCGTATTATTATTTAGTATTATTCGCTGGGGGTTTTCATTAACTTCATACGGTGATTTTAATACTTGTATTTATAGTTTGATTCAAACACCGTTAGTTAGTTTAGGGGCTAGCCCATTTACATTTATGTTATTAATTATGCTTTGTTCATTATTGTGGTTCTTTGGATTACATGGTGGAAATATTGTAATGCCGATTTTAAATATGTTATATTTACCAGCGTTAATGGAGAACTTAGCAGCATTTCAAAACGGTACAGCATTACCTAATATCATTACTCAAGCTTCATGGATGAACTTTGCTTCATTAGGTGGAGTTGGTGGTACCTTAGGTCTATGTATTTTAATGACATTCTTTGCTAAAAGTGAAAGATATAAATCTTTAGGTAAATTAGCAATTGCACCAAGTATTTGTGGGATTAACGAACCAATTACTTTTGGTTTCCCAATGGTACTAAACACAACTACTTTAATTCCATTAATTATTACACCAATTGTTACATTTGGAATTTCTTATGTTGCGATGCTTAGCGGATTAGTACCATATGCTAATGGGGTACAGCCAGCATTAGGAACACCAGCAGTATTACTAGGATTTTTATGTGTAGGTTGGCAAGGGGCAATCTTACAAGTAGTATTAATTGGCGTACAAATATTAATCTGGTTACCATTCTTTAAAATTTCTGATGCTCAGGCATTAAAAGAGGAAGAAAACTTAAGTGCATAATATGGGAGGTAATTGTAATGAATAATAAACCAAATATTGTTTATTTTGTCGCAGATCAGATGCGTAATGATGCTTTACATCATATGGGATGTAAGGCGTCAATTACGCCGAATCTGGATGCACTTTTAGAAGAAGGGGTTTCTTTTAAAAATGCTTATTGTCAAAATCCCGTCTGTGTACCTTCACGTTGCAGTTTTTTAACCGGATTATATCCGCATACTACCGGTCATCGAACTATGCATTATCTTCAAGATCCCGATGAACCGAACTTTTTAAGAACTATGAAGAATAATGGTTATGAAGTTATTTGGGTGGGACGAAATGATATTATCCCAAGTGATTGTAGCAAAAGTGATTATTGTGATGTTTACTTTGATGGACGTGTTTATGAAAATAGAGTTGAATATATCGATCAAGATGGACTTAGTTATCATGTTGATAAAGAGGCAGTTGATACTAGTGTACCTGGTTATTATTCACAGCATATTGGAATAATAACCGAAGAACAGGCACATACTGGTGGTCATATGATGAATGACTGGATTGCAGTTGAGAGTGCGTTAAAGTATCTCCAAGAACGTGATGATCCACGACCATTTTTCTTATATATTACTATTTCATACCCGCATCCACCATATGCATGTGAAGATCCATGGTATTCAAGTATTGACCGGAGTTTAGTGACTAAACCACGACCTAGTGCTATGACCTTACCAGGAAAACCGTCAATGGTAAAAGAAATCGCCAGAAAACAAAATTTAAGTGACTGGGGTAAAGATAATTTTATTGAAATGCGGGCAACTTATTTAGCGATGGTATCACGATTTGATTATCAATACGGAATGCTTCGTGATAAATTAATAGAATTAAATTATTATGATAACACTAGTATCTTTGTGTTCTCTGATCACGGTGATTATACTGGTGATTATGATATTAGTGAAAAGGTTCAAAATTGCTTTGAAGATCCAATTGCTAACGTGCCGTTATTAGTCAAACCAGCTAATCAATTTGCTTGTGAACCACGAATTTCTAATGCTTTAGTTGAATTAGTTGATTTAACGCAAACAGTCTGTGACATGACAGGGATTCAAACTGAATACATTCAGTTTGGTAAATCTTTATTAGATACTTTAGCAGGTAATGAGTTCCATAAGGAAGCAGTATTTTGTGAAGGTGGTCGAATTCATGGTGAAACTTGGGCGATGGAAAGTAGTCATGGTCCCGAATCAACATATTGGCCACGTCTAGATACACAATCTAGCGAAGGGCCTGAGCATACAAAAGCAACGATGATTCGAATGAAGAATTTAAAATATGTTAAACGATTATATGAACAAGATGAATTATATGATCTTGATAATGATCCTCAAGAATTAAATAATATTATCGAAGATCCCGGTTATTATAATGAAGTCATCAAGATGAAAGACTTGATGTTAACATTCTATCAAGCAACTGGAGATATTGTACCGAATCGTCGGGATAAACGCTAATGATTACTTTGCTATATACTCTAATTATCCTAATCGCTACTACTGCTGGAGCGTTAGGTGGTTTAGGAGGCGGCGTTATTATCAAACCATTATTTGATGCGCTTGGGGTTCATGATGCCAGTACGGTTGGAGTTTATTCAACCCTGGCAGTATTTACAATGTGTATTGTTTCAATCGGGAAACAATTAAAAAATGGGTTTAGTTTTGATTTAAAGATGGTTATATCAATATCACTAGGATCATTATGCGGTGGTTTAGCTGGTGAGAAAATCTTTAGTGTTATTGCAGATAATTTTAGCAATAGTACTGTTAAAATTATCCAGGCGACCTTACTTGCAATCTGTTTAGTTGCGATTTTAGGATATACAATTAATAAAAATAAAATCAAACATTATCATTTAAAAAATATCATCGCTATCTTTGCAGTAGGATTATTTTTAGGTAGTATTTCCATCTTTTTAGGGATTGGCGGTGGGCCATTAAACGTAGTTTTATTAATGATTTTATTCTCGTTTACAATCAAAGAAGCAACTATTTATTCAATTGCTACAATCTTTTTCTCCCAAATATCCAAAATAGCAACGTTATTAATTACTAAGGAATTATTTACCTATGATTTAAGTTTAGTACCTTATATATGCGTAGCAGCAATAGTTGGTGGAATGATGGGAACGATTATTAATCAAAAAATGTCAGAATCACGAATTACCCAATTTTTTAATGGATTAATGGCAGGCTTATTAGCCCTTTCCCTTTATAATATTATTAGTAATATCATGTAAAAAGGATACGCATGGGTATCTTTTTTTCGTGAGGTTTATAATAGTGAACTATTTAGATATCATCATATTTGACTACTAAAGACTAATAAAATATAATTTAGTAATAATTATATTTACTTATACAAGGGAAAAAGGAAGGGACATAAAGAGTGAGATATGTGCATAACTAATTCACATTAATTTGTTATAAACAGTCGACGATGTTATACAAAGTGTTTATAATAAAATGAAAGTGATACAGCCAAAAGGGAGAAATACCTATATGATAAAAAATGTGTTGTTTGTGATAAAATTTAATTCTAAAAATGGAATAATAACCTGTTCGGATATGTGTTACGAAATAAGAAATAAAGAACGTTTAGAAAAAATTAGTTGATTAGACAGAATAAATTAAAAAGAGAGCATAAGAAATGTCCTGTATGCGGTAAAAAGTTCGAGATAAATAAAAGCCATCTTGTATACTGTTCGGCAGAGTGCATAGAAGTGGCTATTAAAGATAAGAAAAAGAAATATTTTAAAAATTACTACAGTGAGAATAGAGACAAAATAATAGAAAACAATTCAATAAATCAAAAAAAAGAAAGCGAGTAAAATTTAGATATGTCTCTTTTTTTATTAAAAAGGGAAAAAGAACTACCTGATATACAGGAAAATGATGATGAGTTGTACAGGTCAATTCATGCCGGAGTAGAAATAGGAACAGAAGCTACTAGACCTGATATTATAGAAAGAACAGTAAAATATGGTTTAATTGCTTTGAATGGTTCTGTTTACAAGATTACAGACAAAGGAAAAGAATATGTAAAGGTACTTAGAAGGCTGAAAATAGACATAACGACAGAAAAGAGCGTTTATTTAAATACTTTAATTAAAAGTGTATATCGAAAAGAACTTACAGTTAAGCAATGCTGTGCAGCCGTCTATGATGAAATAAATGATATTATTGCGGAGGATATTACGGTGGATGATATGAAGAAAGAAACAGAATTAGAATATACAGGAGAAGTTTGTCCTGAATGTGGCAGTAGATTGGTATATAAAACAGGAAAATATGGCAAATTTGAAGCTTGCTCGAATTATCCTGAATGCAGACACATTAAGAAAAAATAAAAGATTGACCTGAAAAAGCATAAGTGATTGGTCATTGTTGAAGAAAATCGGAAATATAATTAATGCCATACAAGTTACAATAAAAAACACAGCGTCATGGGAATGAACACTGTGTTTTATTTTGAATGATTCAGGAGTATAATACTTTATATAAAATCTTTTAGCATAAGTAAATTTGATAATCAATTTTACTATTTTAAGAGAATGGTTAATTAAGTATGTAATAAAAGTTGTAAAAATTTTATATTTGAGTATAATATAAGTGAAAAGGAACTATCGATAAGCGGTTGTTCCAATGAAAAATTATATGAAAATAACCGTTTCAGTGGAATGAAGGGCGGTTATTTTCTTTTGGGAATTTTCATAATTAAAGAGATTAATGCAATAAGCATTATAACAAATTGGAATAAACTCTCATATGTTACCATAAGCATCTCCAGCAGCTTTTTATTTCTCAAAAAGAGATTACTGTTTGAAGACGCTGCCATTTCTTCAAAAGACTAAGAAATGGAACAACCGCCTACCATTTATTGATAGTTCTAATTGGAATTATATCATAGTAAAAGATATTAATATACATAAATTGACAAGAAATTCATATCTTATTTATTTTAAATTTTAACAAGTCAATAGAGGGGATTTTAGAGAGAAATGAAAATAGAAAGATTGTTATTAATTATAATATACTTGCTTAATCATAAAAGAGTTAATGCTAAAACATTATCAAATCAATTTGATGTTTCAGTTCGCACAATTCAAAGAGATATTGATACATTAATTCTTGCAGGATTTCCTATTATTTCGTTTGTTGGAATAGACGGTGGATATGAAATTGATGAACAATATAAAATGCATATACAACTTGCTGATGATCAAGATTATGAAATAATATTATCAGCTTTAAAAGGTTTTAATACTGCATTTGAAAATAAAAAAATAGAAAAGACCTTAAATAAAGTCAAGTTGTTAAATCATGTTTCACAAGAACATATCATACTAGATTTTAGTGTTCTTAAAGAAAAAAAATCAATTAATAAGAATTTGTTATTATTGGAAAGGTTAATATTGAATCAAAGTGTTGTTGAGTTTGATTATACAAATTCAAAAAATGAATTTTCACAAAAGAAAGTTGATCCTATTGCGATTATTTATAAATGGTATTCATGGTATCTTGTTGGTTTTGATAGAGATAAAAAAGATTATAGATATTATAAAATTATAAGAATGGAAAATATCAAAAAAACTTCAGGCTTTAACAATCATTATCATCAAGATATTTATCAAATTATGAAAAATGAAATGAATGATCAAAGAGAATATTGTGATATAGAAATATTATGTAAGAAAAATAGTCGTATTAAAGCAGTTGAATATCTCAATGCAAAATTAATTTCAATCAAAGATAATGGTGATTATGTTTTATCTTTACATCTTCCTAAAGATGAAGAATTATGGAAAGGAACACTATTATCTTTTGGTAATGAAATAGTTATTTTAAAACCTTTGGAAGTCAAGAAAGAATTAAATAAAAGAGCATGGGAATTTTTACACAGTAATTGCGACATATAGTTGTCATAGTTACTGTGTTATTATTTTATATATAATAATGGAGGCAGAAAAATGATTTATGTAAATAACAATATATGTATAGAAAACAATCCATTTCGTTTAAGAATAGTAGAGTTCAAAGATGCAAAAGATTTATTAGAAGTTTATTCAGATTTAAAGGCTCTACAATTATTTAACAGCGATAATTGTCATGGTGATGATTTTCACTATGAAACAGTACAAAGAATGAAAGAAGCTATTTCTTTTTGGTTAGAAAATAGCAAAAATAAGCATTTTATAAGATTATGTATTATTGATAAAAAAATAAATGTAGCCATTGGAACAATAGAATTATTTCAAAGACGTTCCGAGGATTATTATAATGGTAAAGCTATTATGCGTTTGGATTTAAGAAGTGATTACGAAAAAAGCAAATATATCAAAAATATTCTTCAACTCATAATACCTCATATTTATACAATTTGTCATAGTGATTTTGTAACAATCAAAATTCCTGTATTTGCAAATGAAAGATCTAAAGCTATTGAAGATTTAGATTTTAAAAGCGAAGAGGAATATTTAATTGGAACAGATGGAACACAATATGGTCATTACTATACGAAAAAAGTCAATTATACCCGACAATAGGGTGGCATACATTTTGGCATACAAAATGAAATAAATATGTATAAAAATAAGAGATTCACGTATTTTTGAATATGAAATAACATGAAAAAACACATGAAAACATATATAGAAATTATATATGAATTGAAATGGATATAGTATTTTTTTGTCGTGTTTTTTGATTTTATAAGCTGATATACTAATAATAAGGTGAAAGAAATGGTATTAGAATTAATATTGAAACAACTGAGCTTCAGATAGCTGTTGTAAGGCTCGCTAGAGGTGTTTCTAGAAAAATCAATATCAACAGCAAGCCTTATCATTTTATTTGTCCGGAATACGAGAAAATCAGTATAGGTGATTGGTTACGTGCAGATGATATTACTTTGGTTAAAAATCCAGCAAAATTAGAAAATATAGAGTTTATCGAACCGACAAAAAAAGAGTATAAATTAGGTGAGGAATTAGATCTTACAGGTGGTAAATTATTATTAACATATGATGATGGTGCTGTTAAAGAAATTGAATTGAAAAGTTCAATGGTAAGCGGTTATGATAAAGAAAAGGTTGGAAAACAGACTGTAACAATAACTTTTAATGAAGTAGAATACACTTATGATATAGAAGTTATTAAAGAAGATATTCCACCAATGGTTGAACCATCAACTCCTGAAACATCAAACCCTACTGATACTTCTCAAAACCTTACAGATTCTAATAACAAGTCTGTGAAAACAGGAGATAATAAAAATATAATTGGCTATATTGTCTTAGGTGTTTCGACAATATCAGTTCTTGGTTTTCTGGGATTAAGTAAAAAAAGAGCAGTTAAATAGAATATTTTCTTTAGTTATATATTAGAATTCAAACAAATAAAATAACTAGGAGTAGCTGAATTATGAACTCGGCTATTCCTTTTTTGTTTTTGCTAGAGAAAGTGAAATCTATGTATTTGTATATGTATTATATAGTAGTTCGCTTTTGAACTTGCGAAACAGTTTATGTTTAATATAAGTCTAGATTATAAATCTATTCCC
>NZ_JAHOCB010000063.1:0-13839 GCF_019125875.1 Erysipelatoclostridium sp. MSK.23.31
ATCTAGTAGAAGGAGCAACTGGCAAAGACAGAAACAATACTATTGGGGGACATAAGGCATGAGTGCTATTATTCATTTAAAGCATTATATTTCAAAAAAGCATCTACCTACGTCTTTAGAGAAAAACGTTCAGTACAGTTTCCTTGTATATGAAAGTTAAAACGTAAAGAACTATTAAAATATGTGTGGTAATATTGAGTGGTGCTTTTAATTCCCTACTTGCCACATATCCAACAAAATATTTAGGAATATCTATTGTGGAATGTGTTATTTCCAATACAATACTATTCGCTAAAATTGACATATCTTCGTCAATAATATGATATTTTAAAGAAATATCTGGTATGTTAAAATGTTATAAAATAATAGAAATATTTTTATACTCTGTTGGTGTCATTCCGTATGCTTTCTTGAAATTACGAGAAAATATTTCATGGTATCATCATAGAAAACGAGGAATACAGTATAACTGAAAACGCTAATGTTGTGTTGACGAATGAAAATATCAAGAAAATGCTGAAAAAAATATCAGTCAAATAAATAAAGCAATATAAGCATAACGGTTGACTTATTCCAAACCAACAAAAAAAGTGAGTAGCGTATTAGATATTTTTCTCATTAAATTTAGAGTTATTGGGAGTGAATAGATTTCTAGGTTTAGTGATCGTGTTTTAACGGTAAGACGGAAACCGTTAATACTATTAGAATTTCCAATATCAATATGTATACAATAGTATTCTATGCTATACTAAAAATGTGAGGAAGGTTAAAACAATGAAAGAAAAGATTTTAAAGAATTGTAAAAAATACTGGTATGTTATAGCATTTATCATTGTAGGCTTTATCGTTTTAAATAAAGAGCCAGATTATCTTGTATTGAAAAAAAATACTTTTAAAGTTGAACTTGGTACACCATTCAATATAAAACCTGAAACGTATTTAAATACAGAAAAATTAGATACCGATGTAAAAAAAGATGTATTGGAAAACGCAAAGGTAACTGTTGATAAAGATTTGAATAATATTGAAAATTTTTGTTTAGATGTTGGAAAATATAAAGTTACCGTTTCATATAAAAACGAAAAAGAAACTTTTACTTATAAAGTTGAAGATACTACCGCCCCAGTAATTACAGGTGCAGAAAGTATTGATATAGTACAAAGTACTGATTTAAGTACTTATGATTTTAAAGTTCTTTATACAATTGATGATTTATCTCAAACAGATGTTAAGTATGATACTAGTGCAATTGATGTAAATACAATTGGTGCTTATACTTTAAAAATTATTTCAGAAGACAATTATGGAAATAAATGTGATAAAGAAGTAGCTATAAATGTTGTTGCTCCATTGAGTGCTGATGAAGTAATTGTTGAGGAAACAGTATCAAACGCTGATGGTACAACAACTACAAAGATTGTAACTAGAAAGAAAATCGAAGCACAGAGTGGTGATTTTCGCATAGTTACTTCGGGTGATACATCAAAATCAAGTAATAATAGTTCTTATTCATCTTCTAGTAGTTCATCTAACAGTATTTCAACTATTAAACCAAGTGGTAGTACATCATCAAATAGTTCATCTAATAATAATTCTAGTGCTGCTAAGCCTAATAATGGTAATTTAATAATTGATTAAAATAAATTAAGCAATTTTTTACAGTTGCTTTTTTTGTTGAATAAAAATGTAATTCAAAATATTTAGCTTTATTTGATAGATCAGTAAAGTATCCCAATTACAGGAATGGAAAAGAAAAATGGTATTTGAAATTTGGGTATTGGAGAGTATTAGATGGTGCAAATTCTTGGAACTATAGACTTTTTTATTGATTAGAACATTCAAAATAGTAAGTGGATTTGACGCTTTGGTGCCCGAATTTTCCATAGTGAAATAAAACGATATGGACAAATATAAAGAAATGATAGAGAAATTCGTATTGAGTGCTATAATTTTAGCAAACAAATTTGAAGTTGTGGTGGGATGGGCAGTATGGGCGGATTTCAACCAACTATTGGTAAATGGTATGATTATAAAAACTACGATATAGATGAGCCACAGTGGAGACGTCTTTTGAATACTGCTGAAAAGCTTGAAAATGAATTTGGAGACTTGTTTGTATATGAAAGAGACGGGTCGATTGGCTACGGTCTTGAGATTATTTCCAGTCCAATGACAAAAGGATATTATGAAAAAATATCAATAAGTTTAAAAACCTGTTAAATATTTTTAATGAGTTTCACTATGTTTCTACAAAAGGAAATAAATGTGGTTCACACATTTATTTCAATAGAAAAACACTAGGTTTTAATTCTAAAGAATACAGTTCTCTATTAAGTAATCTTAATAATAATATAAGAAAAGCAGAAGAAGTAGACCACAAAAGAGCAAATAAAACCATTGAAAATGTGGTTGCTGTTATGGAATTATATCGAGAAGAATTAATCAAAATCAGTGGACGAAATAAAAGCAGTTTACGCTGGTGTCAGTTTGAAACATCAAATGGATATGATATAGAAGTTATAAAAAAGTTGCAAAAGATAAAATTAAAAGCGATAGAAATCGTCACAATAGATACAAGGTTGTTAATACTACAAATGAAAAAACTGTTGAGATTAGATTATGTCGAGGAACGCTGTTATGGGAATCTTTTAATGCACGTATCAATCTAATGTATAATATTGTAAATGTATCTAGAAACTATCAAGGCTTGATTAATTTGGAAAAATTAATTGTATATAAAAATAATGATAAAACAATACAAATGATGAAAAATTATATTGAGAATAATGATATAGAAAATAGAAAAGTTGATATAAAGGAAGTGAAAAAACTATCATTAATGCCTAATAATAGTTTAAGACCATCAAGTTTTATGTTTGGCAAATAAATATAGATAGACGTTAATTAAAACAATTAATTCATTTTATTGTTTTGATTTTTTAAATGAAATAGGTTCTAGATGTCTGGGAACATTGCTTACTCACCCGAAGAAAATAAGGAATGCATTCCTTAATTAAAGAAGAAAGAGGCAATGAATATGTGTATAATTATTGTAAAAAATAGCAGAATGGACTTACCGGATAAAGAGATTTTAAAAAGATGTTGGAATAAAAATCCTCATGGTGCAGGGTTCATGTACAATTATAATGATGTAGTTATTATTAAAAAAGGTTTTATGTTTTTGATGATTTTTATGAAAATTTGCAAATAAATGATAAGCTCTATAAATTGAAAAATCAAAGTGTTGTATTTCATTTTAGAATATCAACAAGTGGTAAAATTGATGAGGGAAATTGTCATCCATACCCGCTGACTGATGACAGTATATACCTTAGAAAAACAAATTTACGTTGTTCTATTGGAATTGCACACAATGGGATAATTCAAAAATATAACCGTAAAGATAGTGTGTTAAATGATACATAACTGTTTATAAAAAACATAATTTATGATTTGATTACAAATTAAAAAGAAAATTGATGAAGAGAAAGTTACAGTTTCTAAATGCGAAGAGCAGCTGAAGAAATCAAAAATCAGCCTATCTAACTTTGAAAAGGATAAAAAGGCACTGCTGAGACTAAAGAAAAAAGTAGATGATTTTAATAGAAAAATCAGCGAAAGTCTATCGGAATTTGACTGAATTTAATGTCTTTGAACATTTCAAAAAACACCCTCAACTTCTGATTATCATGCAACATATGAATTTTTTGTTATTTTGTTATAATGTTTTTATTAATCATATTATTGTGCTAAAATTGATAATAACTTGATACAATACAAACAAAAAAGAGTGTCTATTGACCGTAGATCACTCTAAGAGACCATCTAATTCTAAAGAGAAGTTAGAATCGATGAACAATATATATATGTTTTAAAAAATATAAGTTAAATAATAACTTGTATTTAGTATATCGTATTAAAAAATCAATTCAACTATAATAGCATCGTTTTTAAACTTCGCTTTAGCTAGATTAAATGGTTATATAAAAACATCTTTGTTAATAACCGTCTTAACTAACTGTTGTTCGAAGTGAAAAAAATGGTGCCGGAGCTAAGAATCGAACTTAAATTTCATGATTACCATTCATGCGTTCTGCCATTGAACTACACCGGCATTGGTGCAGACAGCGAGATTTGAACTCGCACGAGCTATTGCTCACTACCCCCTCAAGATAGCGCGTATACCAGTTTCGCCATGTCTGCAAGTATTAATAGTTTATCAAATTATTGCAGAAAAATAAAGCCTAGAACGTAAAGTTCTAGACTTTTTTCTTTAATCTGCCTTAATCAAGTTGTATAAAGCATGACAATAAATTTCTGTTGCTTTCAATAACGAATCGATTTTGATATTTTCATTATTACCATGAATTAAATTATCTTCACCCAAAAATTCAGCTCCAAAAGCAACACAGTTTGGCATTGACTTAGCATAAGTCCCGCCACCAATTGCTTGAGGTTTGTTAACTGTATCTCCAGTTACACTAACATAAGCTTCATGCAAATTAGTAATTAACTTAGAATTAGGATCGATATATAGAGCCTTGCCCAAATCATGAGTTTCTCTGAATTCATAGTTTGCACAAGCATGTTTAAATTTTGTAACCATTGCATCAAAATCCATGTCATGAGGGCAACGTAAGTCGAGAACGATTTTAACTTCTTCTTTATAATAAGATATAACTCCTAAATTAAGAGTAAGAGGACCCATTAAACCGGTATGGTCAATTCCTAATTTTTTACCATGACAGTCATCTAAATATTCAAGAACAAAATCAACAACTTTGTTATCAACGACAGTTGCTAAATATTTGCATAAATATACAACAGCATTAATGCCCTCTTCAGGAGTACTTGCGTGTGCTGATTTCCCTTTAAGAATTAATTTAGTATGATTTCCTTCCTCTTCAATATCCCCAGTTAAATTATTAGTATTTAGGAATTTCTTATAAGATTCAGTATATTGTTTGTAATTCCCTTCAATTACTGCTTCGCAAGTTTCTGGAACAATATTTGGACGACTTCCTGCACATAAATAGATTAATCCACCTTTTTCAACATGTCCTGTGATTTCAAAACCACAACCTGCTTTTTCACCATAAACAACAGGAAAAGCAGCATCAGGAGTAAATCCCATTTTAGGATAAGGCATCTTTGTGAAATAATATTTTACACAATTACTACCTAATTCTTCATTGCATCCAAAGATAACCCTAGTTTTCATTTTTGTAGGAATATTTAAAGAATTAATGATCTTTGCAGCATAATAACCAGCCATTAATGGTCCTTTATCATCTGCGACTCCACGTCCGTAAAGCTTTCCTTCTTTAGTAATAACTTCAAATGGATCACTATCCCATCCAACCTTGTTTACAGGAACTACATCAAGATGGCCCAAAATTCCAAAAGTTTCATCACCAGTTCCAATATCAATATGTCCAGCATGTCCATCAACATCCTGCACTTCAAAGCCATCACGTCGACCAATTTCTAACATTGCATCTAAAGCTCGGCGATTGGCTGCGCCATAGGGAGCAAACTCAGCAACGGTACTATCATCTTGAGTTGAAGGGATGGCACATAACATTTTTATATCATCAATCATTTGATCTTTTATTTTTAAAACTTCCGCTTTAAAATCAATCATATTATCACCTCGTCATCAATTATAACACTATTAGTTATAATATTTAAACAATTTTAGTAATAATAGTGTTATGATATATATAATAATCGGAGGTATGACATGAATAATGTAAGATTTCACATAACAGTCAAAGGAATTGTCGTATTAAATAACCAGATTCTTTTAATGAAACGAATTCGACCATCAAGTGATGGTCTGGGTTATTGGGAGTTACCAGGTGGTGGGTTGGAATATGGTGAAACACCTAATCAAGCATTAATCAGAGAATTACAAGAGGAAACCGGATTAGATATTATCATAATCAAACCAGCTTATACTTTCACTAAAATTAGAAAAGATTATCAAACCGTAGGAATCGGATATTTGTGTATTCCCAAGAATGATCATGTCCGTTTATCGCATGAGCATAGTGATTATCGCTTTGTGAGTATACAAGAGGCAAAAGAACTGTTAAATCCAGAAATTTATAATGATATAATTTTTACAATTGAAGAATATTATCAGAACGTTCATGATATCCAGTGATAATATTTTAAATTTGATTATAGTCATCCAAAATAACGGTCTTGAAATTCAAGACTTTTTCTTTTATCAGTTGATATTTTATTTATTTGAAGTAAAATAAGGTAGTTGAAAACAAATAGAATTAAGGAGTTATTATGAACGAAGAAATTATTGCAATAGCATCAAAAGAATTAGAAATAACTAAAAAACAAATCAATGCTGTTTTATCATTATTAGAACAGGGAAATACTGTGCCTTTTATTGCTCGTTATCGTAAAGAAGCAACAGGAGGGTTAGATGAAGATCAAATCAGAAATATTGATAAATATTATCAATATCAAGTTAGTTTATTAAAACGAAAAGAAGATGTAATTCGTTTAATTGAAGAAAAAGGGATGTTAACAGATCAACTAAGGGCTGATATTTTAAAAGCAACAAAGTTAAATGAAGTAGAAGACCTTTATCGTCCTTATAAAGAAAAAAGAAAAACAAAGGCTACTGAGGCTAAAGCTAAAGGTTTAGAACCATTAAGTAAGTGGATTTTATCACTGCCAAGGGGAGAACTTAAAGAAGAAGCAAAAAAATATTTAAATGATAAAGTTGAGACTGTAGAAGAAGCAATTCAGGGAGCTTTAGATATTATTGCAGAAGTAATTAGTGATGATATTAAATATCGTAAATTTGTTAAAGATATAATATATAAATCTGGTACGATTGAAACAAAAGTAAAAAAGAAGAATCCTGATGAAAATAAAGTATATGAAATGTACTATGATTATCACGAACGAGTTAATCGAATTGTATCACACCGTATTTTAGCGATTAATCGTGCCGAAAATGAAAAAGTTATTACTGTTAATATTGTTTTAGATAAAGAATTTTTAATTCAATATATTAATCGTGGAGTGACTAGAAATCGTAATAGCAGTGTTAATGAATATTTATTGAAAGCTGTAGAAGACAGTTTAAATCGTTTATTATTGCCATCGATTGAACGCGAAGTGCGTAATGAATTAACTGAAAAAGCCAGCGAGCAGGCCTTAAAAGTATTTTCAATCAATTTAGAAAAGTTATTAATGCAGGCACCTTTAAAAGATAAAATGGTTTTGGGTCTGGATCCTGCTTATCGGACAGGATGTAAATTAGCTGTTGTTGATCAGACCGGAAAAGTATTGAAGATTGATAAAGTATTTATTACTATTCCAAAAGATAATTATGATAAAGAAAAAAGAATTTTATTAAATTTGATTAAAAAATATAAAATTGAAATTATTGCGATTGGTAACGGTACTGCAAGTCGTGAAAGTGAAGCTTTTATTTCTCAATTAATCAAAGATAATAATTTAGATGTTGATTATGCAATTATTTCTGAAGCTGGAGCATCAGTATATTCAGCAAGTAAATTAGCTAAAGAGGAGTTTCCAGATTATCAGGTAGAAGAAAGATCAGCGGTTTCAATTGCACGACGTCTTCAAGATCCATTAGCAGAATTAGTAAAGATTGAGCCAAAAGCAATTAGTGTCGGACAATATCAGCATGATATTGCTCAAAAACAATTAGAAGAACAGTTAGATTTTGTTGTTGAAAAAGCGGTAAATAATGTTGGAGTTGATATCAATACTGCTTCAGTATCATTATTACAATATGTTGCTGGGTTAAATAGCGGAGTGGCCAAAAATGTTATTAAATATCGTGATGAAAATGGTAAATTTACAAATCGTAAAGAAATTATGAATGTTAGTAAATTAGGTGCAAAAACATATCAGCAGGCAATCGGATTTTTGCGAATTCCTGGAGCTAATGATCCATTTGATGCAACAGCAATTCATCCGGAAAACTATCAACAAGCAAAAAAATTACTTAAATTAATAGATGCTGATGCTAGTTTATTAGGAACAAATGAAATTGCTGATAAATTATCAAATATTAACAAAGAGGAAGTAATGAATGAACTAAATATCGACAATTATACGTTAGATGATATTATTGATAGTTTTATAAAGCCAAATCGCTCACCCCGTGATGCATATGCAACACCATTATTAAAGAAAGATATTTTAAAAATTGAAGATTTAAAACCCGGTATGCAACTAGAAGGAACAGTTAGGAATGTTGTTGATTTTGGAGCTTTTGTCGATATTGGGTTAAAAAATGATGGATTAGTCCATATTTCGAAGATTTCTCATGAAAGAATTAAGCATCCTTTGGATAAACTAAGTATAGGTGATATTGTTGAAGTCTATGTCATTGATGTAGATGTCAACAAACATCGTGTTGGACTAAGTATGATTAAATAAAGGATGAGTTGATGAAAAAGTTTCTAGTTGGAATAGTTATTATAATAATTGCCAGTATTGGCTTTAATTTAAAACCTGATAAAAGAGATCAAGCTGTTGTGGTTCAAGAAGAGCCTGTAGTTAAAAAAGAAGAAGTTATTACTTATAAAGAACTATTAGAATATCTTGATATTTTTAAAACAGGAGATATTATTAATATTGAAAATACTAATTATTTAAGTTCATATGCTATTCCAGGAAGATGGAAACATACTATTTTCTATCTAGGAACATATCAGCAGTTTAGTCAGGTTTTTACACCTGAAGATAAATATTATGAGGAAATTAATAAACATTATAAGAATCAAGATGAGGTTTTAGTACTCGACAGTAATTCTACGGGTGTTAAAATACGGACATTTGATCAAATGGCTAATCTTAAAGAAGAATCGTATTTAAAAGCACTTTCCGGCTATCGTTTTAATGAGGATGATAATTTTATTAAGACATATTTAAGTCGGGCGTTAGATTATTTGGGAACACCGTATGATTACAGCATGACAACTTATGATGATAAAGCTTTATATTGTAGTGAATTAGTTTATTATGCACTACTAGCTAATAATATAGAAGTGACTAAAACGAGCAGTATTGTCGAACATGTTGTAATTACCCCAACAGATTTAAGTGATTTTTTAGAAACATTAGAAGATATTGACCATGTATATTTGCTTGAAAAAGAAGATAATTGGATAAATGATGCGATAAATGACTAGTTTTTGCTTTATTTTACTTGTATTCCTACTTTAATACTAGTATTATATAAACGAGGTGAACATCATGAAAATTTCAACCAAAGGGCGTTATGCAATTAGAGTTATCCTTGATATTGCGATGCACGATGATGGTAAATATATTCCACTGAAAGATATTGCTAAAAGACAAGATCTGACGGTTAAGTATTTAGAACAAATAATTTCATTACTAAATAAAGCGGGCTATTTACAAAGTCTTCGTGGTAATGCTGGAGGTTATCGCTTATCAAAAAAACCTGAAGAATGTGTAATTGGTGATATTCTAAGAATTACAGAAGGTGATTTAGCTCCAATTCCCTGCTTGAAAGATGAAATTAATAATTGCAGTCGTGCCAATGAATGTATTACATTACCGTTTTGGCAAGGATTAGATAAAGTGATTAAAGACTATGTTGAAAGTGTAACTATTCAAGATTTAATCGATCATGCAAATATGCAAGTGAATAATTATTCAATATAAAAGCCGTAAGGCTTTTTTATTATATAACTATTGACATAAATTTGCTCTCAAGGTATAATCATATTAATCCGATAGGAAAAGAGGGAACTATAATGAATGAGCTAATTTTTTATAAAAATAGAGGCTGTTGTTAATAATAGATTTGATTAGATAAAGAAAATGGAGGAAATAGTAATGACTTATAATAATCATATTAGTGAATTAGTAGGAAATACCCCAATTTTAAAATTAAACAATTATGTTACAAAAAATCAATTAAAAGCAAATATTTTTGCTAAACTAGAATATTTTAATCCCGCAGGAAGTGTTAAGGATCGAATTGCTAAAGCCATGTTATTTAAAGCTAAAGAAGATGGAATTTTAAAACCGGATTCTGTAATCATTGAACCAACGAGCGGTAATACTGGAATTGGATTAGCTTCTCTAGGAACATCCTTAGGACACCAAGTAATTTTAACTATGCCAGAGACAATGTCGATTGAACGGCGAAATTTATTAAAAGCCTATGGAGCTAAAGTAGTTTTAACTCCAGGAGGACTAGGCATGAAGGGAGCAATTGCCAAAGCAGAAGAATTGGCCAAAGAATACAAAAATGCGTTTATTCCTAGTCAATTTGAAAATCAAGCAAATCCAAATGCACATTATCTAACAACAGGTCCTGAAATCTACCAGCAGCTAGAAGGTAAGATAGATATCTTTGTCGCTGGTGTTGGAACTGGAGGAACAATTAGTGGAATCGGAAAATATTTAAAAGAAAAAAATCCTAGTATTAAGGTTGTAGCAATTGAACCTGCTGCCTCACCAGTTTTATCTAAAGGAACTCCAGGACCACATGCAATTCAAGGGATTGGTGCAGGTTTTGTTCCTAATACCTTAAATACTGATATTTATGATGAAATTATTACAATTGAAAATGAAGCAGCCTTTGCTACTAGCCGTGCAATTGCTAGAGAAGAAGGAGTGTTAGTAGGTATTTCTTCTGGTGCAGCACTTTATGGAGCAACAGTATTAGCGAAAAGAATTGAAAATGCTGGCAAAAACATTGTTGTGTTGTTACCAGATACTGGTGAACGCTATTTATCAACTGCATTAGTTGAACAAGATTAATAATATGGATACTGTCTTTAGGGACAGTATCTTTTTCTAACTACAAAAATAATTTTTAATTATAATTATATTTTAAAAGTCTATCATAAAAATGTGAGTGTTTGTTATGCAACTAGGATAAACAACTAATAATTTAAAGTTTAATAATGAGATTCACTATTTAAAAATATAAATAGACGGGAAGAAGAGCAGAGAAAGATGATTAGTTGTAATGAGGTGATTGTAGTCAATATCAATATTAGCCAAAAAGATTGTCCAAAATAGCTTTAAATTATGGACAATGTTTTTTTGTTATAGTATACAAAAAAGTACTTGGAATATTTGTAATTGATATCTTAATAAACAGAAATTATATCATTGAGGTGATATGATAAGTTGTCTTGTATGGACGAGCTTAAACAAAAAAGTTCAGTTAAAATCCTGTTGATTTGAAAAAGTAATTAGTACAGTTAAAAAGAATAAATCAAAATTAAAGTTATAGAGGATAATGTATTGGTTATTATAATAATAAGATATCATTCTACATTCTCACTGGACATTTAGGAAAATAAAAAACATAGTCTGAAGAGCATTGTGTAAAATACTTTTAATGCTACTCAATTGCTATGCCTTTTATTCAAATAATGTTGTTGATAAGTAACGTTCTCCAGTATCTGGCAGTAGAACAACGATGTTTTTATTTTTATCTGTTATTTTAGTTGCTCCATGCAGGGCAGCTCCAGCAGTTATTCCAACTAGTAGGCCTTCTTTTTTTGCTAATATTCGTGCAGCCTCATAAGCATCATCCGTAGAAACTGTTATCACTTCGTCGACTAGATCCAAATCGAGAATTTTAGGAATAAAATTTGCTCCAATTCCTTGCAAATCATGCGATCCAGCTTTTCCTTTAGTGATTAATGGAGAATCTTTTGGTTCGATTCCAATAATTTTAATATCAGGATATTTCTTTTTTAATATCCGAGCAATTCCTGTAATTGTCCCTCCAGTACCAATTCCGGCAACAAAATAGTCAATATTACCATCAAAATCATCAATAATTTCTAATGCCGTTGTTTCTTCATGGGCTAAGGGATTACTTGGATTAACAAATTGACCTGGAATATAGCTATTTTCAATCTTATTAGCAAGTTCGTTAGCTTTATCGACTGATCCTTGCATTCCTTTTTCTCCAGCCGTTAATACGATTTTAGCTCCATAAGCTTTTAATAATTTTTGACGTTCTAATGACATAGTTTCAGGCATCGTCAAAATTAATTCATTACCATAGATAGCACACGCAATTGCTAGACCAATGCCAGTATTACCACTAGTAGGTTCAATAATCGTAGTTTTTTTATTGATTAGTTGATCCTCATAAGCCTGTTCAATTAATTTAAGACCAACACGATCTTTAACACTGCCACCAGGATTAAAGAATTCTACTTTGGCAAATATTTTGTTGTTTACTTCACATGCTTTTTTAAAGCGGTCAATTTGAATTAATGGAGTTTTTCCAATTGTATCCAAAACACTTTTTTTAATAGTCATAATAAATTCACATCCTTTTTCTTTTTATATCACATATTGAAGTGTAAGTGATATAAAAATTATAATTTTATTTAGTTGTCTTTATTAAAATAGTAATTTATAATACTTTTAAAGGGGACTGTTTATGAAGGATTATAAATATTTAGAAGTTTATCAAACTATTGTTGATGATATTGAAAATGGTTATTTAAAATATAATGATAAAATACCATCAATTCGTAAAATGGCAAAACAATTAGATGTAAGCAGAACTACGGTTGAAAGTGCATATTTACAATTATTAGTCGAGGGTTATATTTACGCAAAAGAAAAAGTAGGATATTATGTGGATGTGCAATTTAGTAATCAAATTAAAAATAAAAAGAATCCAAAAGTAATTACAAAAATTGATAGTCACCATTATCGATATGATTTTAGTGGACGTCTTGTTGATGTGGAAAGCTTTAATTTAGATACTTGGAAAAAGTATATTAAAAAAGCATTAAATCAAAGTGAAGATTTAATGAGTTATGGAGAACCATTAGGGGAAATGCCTTTAAGAGTAGCTTTGCAGGAATATAGCCATGAATACCGTGGAGTTCGGCATCCTGTAAATAATTATATTATTGGTGCGGGATTTCAAATTCTTCTTTATCATGTTTGTAGTCTTTTTGGTAAAGATAATATAGTCGGAATTGAGGAAGGAGGATTCAAACAGGCAGAGGCCGTTTTTCATGATTGTCATATGCAGGTAGTTAAGTTACCGGTTGATGAAGAAGGCATTACTTTAGAGGGATTAAGACAAGCTAATTTAAAATTATTATATTTAAATAGTTCTTCTGGAGGGTATCATGGTCATCCTATCAAACAACAGCGTCGTTTAGAAATCATTGAATATGCGAGAGCTAATCAAGTCTATATTATTGAAGATGATCATAATGGAGAATTGAAATTTAACACTAAACCAATCGATGCAATGTCAAAACTAGACAATGACCACATTATTTACATTGGTTCATTTTCAAAATTATTACTACCTTCAATAAGAATTAGTTATATGGCATTACCAAACCAATTAGTTCAGTTATTTTATGAAAAGTCTCGAGATTATCATCAGACTGCATCAAAATTAGAACAGCTGGCTTTAGCTATGTATGTTGAAGATGGACAGTTAGCACGACATTTAAAGCGATTAAGAAAACATTACCGCAATAAAAGTACTCATTTGTTACAAAAGCTTCGAACTACTTTTCCTCAACATAAATTCGAATTATATGAAACCTCATTAAAAATCACAATGGCAATTAAGGCTGATTTGGTTGATCAATATATTGCTTTAGCAAAACAAAATGATATTTTAGTTAATAAAAATAGTAATAATCAGATTACTTTATCTTTTTCAGGAATCTTAGATCAAGATATTGATGAAGCAGTTGATAGATTAAAAGAAATTTGGATAAATTAAAAACAGTGGCTCTATACTAAAACTGGAGGGGAAATATATCCTGCTCCAGTTTTCTTATATTT
>NZ_JAHOCB010000064.1:0-13373 GCF_019125875.1 Erysipelatoclostridium sp. MSK.23.31
AGAAAAGAGATAGCTTTCGCTATCTCTTAAGCCCCTCCACTATTGACACGGAGCCGACATCCTTTTAAATATAAAAAACTATTGCAATAAAATGTAAGATAGAAGCTATTGAAATAAATATATGCCAGATTACATGGTTGTAGGGTATTTTTTTATTTGCATAAAAGTATGCTCCGATTGAATACATTAAACCACCGATAACAATTAGCCAGAGAAAAGCAGCACTAGAATTTTGAATGATTGAAGGCATAAATAGGATGGCTGTCCATCCCATAACTAGATAGATAGTTAGCGAAAGCTTTGGTAAACTTTTTATTGAAATAGATTTATATAAAATTCCTACTATTACCATTGCCCATTGAATAACAAGGATGATGATTCCCTGATATCCTTTAATTAAACACAGAGCAACTGGGGTATAACTTCCAGCGATTGCAAAATATATAAAGATATGATCAAGGATTCTGAATACCTGTTTATGAGGACTGTCATGATCCATAGCATGATATAGAGTTGAAACAAGAAACATTAAAAAAATGCAAATTGTAAAAACACTAACTCCAAAAGATTGGATAGGACCACCTTTAACATATGCATATACAGCACAAGCTGGGATTAGAAGTAACATGATAAATGCCATAATTCCATGAGTTATACAATTAAATAACTCTTCTTTAAAATATGGCGGAAAGATTCTTTTTATTTTTTTTGTAATTTTATTATTCACTTTTTCCAATTTTATCACCCAGTACATACTATAATATAAATTACTTTTAAATTCAAACAAAAATGATACGCTGCTGCGTATCATTCCATAAGCTTTTCATTTTGATGATTTTCTTTATAAACTTGAAAAGTTATTTTAGCACTTACTAATAGTGGCATAGCAATTACCATTCCCCAAATACCGAAGAGAGAAGAACCAGAGAGAATCCCAAAAAGTACCCACATTATACTCAAATCAATTCTAGATGAATAGATACGTGGAGTAATCACATATGACATAATCGTCGATTGAATGAAAATCAAAATAAATAAAATAACAATTGTAGTAGTTCCCATTCCTAACGAAGTAATTAATCCTAAACAATTCGCAACGATTGGGCCAACATATGGAATAATGGAGCTGGCTCCTGAAACAAACCCAAGAATTAACCAGTTAGGATGACCAATTGCTAGATACATCAGCATTGTTGTAATTGCTTGAGCGATTGCTCCAATAAAGAAAGCTTTAACATATTGTACTAAAGAAGAATCAATTTCACGTAAATAGATTGGCAATGTTTTATCAATACGATATGTAATATTACGAATATGACTACGGATATTTTTAAAATTACTAGACATATAAATTGCTAGAATGATGTAGATTAAAAAATTAGTGACATTGATCATAACTTGATTTAAAACATCTATAGTTGTATCTAAAACAACTGAATCTTTAAAGAAAGCATTGACAATATTCTGAATATGGCGCATTAAAGAAGAAATATCATAATTGAAATTTTCCTTAACAAACACACCAATTTCACCAAGTCCTGAGTAAAAAGCCGGGAACATTTCAGAGATACTTTCATAAATCATTGGTACAGCTAAAGAAATTAATAAAGTTAAAATAGCAAAAGCAGCTAAGTAGACCATTGTTACGGCAATGCTTCGTTTAGTAACATACTTTTCAATATAATTTATCAGTGGATTTAAAACAAAGGCAATTGTAAATCCGACAATAAATGGTTTAGAAACCAGCCAGATCGCTGATAACACCCCATACCATAAATCACCAGTGGCAATAATTAATAGTAATATTACTAAAACGATCATCACATTTAATAAAGTATGGGTGATTTTTTTTGATGAAATAATTTTAAATAATGCTTTTAGAAATTCCATTTTTACACCCCCATTACATATAAATATACCACAATTTACTAATAATATAAATTGAATTGAATTTCTATTTTAGAAAAATCAAAAATAGTTAAAATGTATAAAGTTTTATAATTTTCATCTAAAAAAAGCAATTGGATGTTATGATTAGAATATTATAATAGAGCAAATCTCTTGATAATTATCGATAATTTGGTCACAATGTGGTTATAATATAAATTGTGCTAGATTTTGATTGGAAAATAGTAAAAATTTTTGCTATAATTTATCATTTTATTTGTTTTTTGATAACTTATCTAGTAGAATTAGTAAGGATAGAAAGGGGCTTAATTATGTCAACTTTAAAAATAGAAAATTTGCATGTCAGTATTGGAGAAAAAGAAATCTTAAAAGGTATCGATCTTGTTGTTAATACTGGTGAAACCCATGCGATTATGGGGCCAAATGGTAATGGAAAATCAACATTATTATCAGTTATCATGGGGCATCCTAAATATATAGTTACTCAAGGTAGTATCTACATAGATGATCAAAATGTTTTAGAAATGAGTGTTGATGAAAGAAGTAGGGCAGGAATCTTTTTAGGAATGCAGTATCCTCAAGAAATTCCGGGTGTTACAACTTCAGATTTTTTAAGAGCTGCATTAAATGCACATCAAGAAAAACCAGTATCTTTATTTAAATTTGTAAAAGCACTGGATAAAAATATTGCTGATTTGAAAATGGATGAGAATTTAGCACATCGTTATCTAAATGAAGGCTTCTCTGGTGGAGAAAAGAAACGTAATGAGATTCTACAAATGAAATTATTACAACCTAAGTTTGCTCTATTAGATGAAATTGATTCAGGTTTGGACGTTGATGCGTTAAAAATAGTATCACAAGCAATTAACGCTATGAAATCAGATGATTTTGGATGTATTATGGTTTCTCACTATGAACGGTTGTTTGAATTGGTGCCACCAAGTCACGTTCATGTATTAGTTAATGGTAAAATTATTTTAAGTGGTGGAATTGAAGTAGTAGAAAAAATTGATCAAGAAGGCTATGACTGGGTAAAAGAATTAGGAGTTGAAATCGCTACTGATGAAAAGAAACCGATTTTACTTGAAAGTTGTGCCAATAAAGAAAGAATGAAAGCTAAATAATGAAACAGTTAAAAGAGATTAAAAATTATTTAGTATTTCATAATGGTACAATTGAATGTCACCCAGAAAATGTAGGAATTGCTATTAATGATGGTAAAATCGATGTTAAAGATGCTGCCTCATTACAAATTATTTATCTAATTGATCAAGAAGGAAAATATTGTTTTGACCTAAAGATTAAAGGACAACTGGAATTAATTGAGACTTATGATTTTAAAGTTCCAGCATCTTTAGTTAAAAACATTGAAGTATTGCAAAATAGTAATATTTTAAGATATAACGATAATCAAAGCAGTGTCAACGGGACTGTTGAAGTAACTGAAAATGTATCGGTTGAGCGTGATAGTAATGTAAGATGCGCTTATGTTGAGTTATCAGATTCAAGTATTGAAATGAATGTTAATCATGCTTTGAATGGTTCTAACGCTAATAGTACGGTGCGCTTAGCTTCATTAGCTAAAGGACAGGAAAAGAAGCATATGACATTTTCGTTAACGCATTTTGCACCACATACAACCGGGATTATGGATAATTATGGTGTTGTTAAGGATGCATCTAATTTAGTTATCGATGGGATTGGAACAATTAAACAAGGAAATCATCAATCTAGCAGTCATCAAACAAATAAAATTATTGTTTTTGATGAGAAATGTAATGCCAAGGCAAATCCATATTTATATATTGATGAATATGATGTAAAAGCAAGTCATGGTGCTAGTGTCGGTAAGATTGATGAGGATCATTTGTATTATCTCCAATCTCGTGGTTTAAGTAAAAAAGATGCAATGCATTTAGTAACTTATGGATATTTTATTCCAGTCATGGAATTTATAGATAATGCTGATTTAAGAGAGATGTTTAACGAAACATTAAAAGAAAAGGTGGGGATTTAATGTTAGATGTAGAAAAAATTCGTCAGGATTTTCCCATGTTAAATGGTGCTACGATGCATGGTCAACCACTGATTTATTTTGATAATGGCGCTACAACTTTAAAGCCTCAGTGTGTAATTGATGCTGTATGTAATTATTTGACAAACTATTCGGGTAATGCACATCGTGGTGACTATGACTTATCGCATGATGTTGATACACAGTTCGAAAAGACACGTGATTTAGTTGCAAAATTAATAAATTGCGATCGAAAAGAAGTAGTTTATACATATGGTTCAACAGACGGGCTAAATATGATAGCATTTGGCTATGGGATGACGCATCTAGATGAAGGTGATGAAATACTTTTAACCGTTGCTGAGCATGCCTCAAATACTTTACCATGGTTTGAAGTCTGTGATACGGTGGGAAGTACGGTTAAATATATTGATTTAGATGATGAAGGACGTCTTACTGTTGCTAATGTTTTAAAAGCAATTAGTGATAAAACAAAAATTATTTCAATAGCTCAAGTTTCAAATGTTCTTGGATTTGATGGACCAATTAAAGAAATTTGTCAAATTGCTCATGAGCGCGGTATTATCGTTTGTGTTGATGGTGCGCAAAGTATTCCTCATGAAAAGGTTGACGTCCAAACATTAGATATTGATTTTCTAGTTTTTTCTGGACATAAAATGTGCGGACCAACTGGGGTGGGAATTCTTTATGGTAAATATGATTTATTACAAGAAACAAAACCAACTCGTTGGGGTGGTGGAAGCAATGCCCGATATAAGAGCTGTGGAAGGATTAAATTAAAAAATGCACCGGCTAAGTTTGAGGCTGGAACACCTAATATTGAGGGTGTCATTGGTTTAGGTGCCGCAATTGAATATTTAATAGAAATTGGGATGGACAATATTCGTGATTATGAATTAGAATTACGTCAATATGCGGTTAAAAAAATGTTAGAATTAGATAATTTGGAAGTTTATAATCCAAATGGTCATGGAGCGATTGCTTTTAATATCAAAGGTGTTTTTAGTCAGGACGGAGCTTCACTATTTAACACATATGGTATTGCAATAAGAGCTGGGCAACATTGTGCTAAGATTCTTGATGAATTTTTAGATGTTAGTCAAACTCTTAGAGCATCATTCTATTTCTATAATACATTTGAAGAAATTGACAGATTTATTGAGGTATGTAAGAAAGGAGATGACTTTTTAGATGCCTTCTTTGGATAGTATGATGTTACGACAAATAATTATGGATCACTATGAAAATCCACGTAATCATGGACTAGTAGATGATGATAATTATCAGTCAGTAAATATGGATTCAGAAACTTGTATTGACGATATTGATGTGCAAGCCTTAATTGAAGATGGTGTTATTAAAGATATCCGTTTTGATGGCGAAGCATGTGCAATTTGTACTGCTAGTACGTCAATTATGAGTGAATTATTGATTGGTAAAACAATTGATGAAGCTAATGTTATTATTGAAAATTACAATAATATGATTTATGAAAAGGATTATGACCCTGAAATTTTGGAAGAAGCAATTGCGTTTATGAATACTCATAAACAGGCTAATCGTATTAAGTGTGCTACTTTAGGATGGACAGGAATCAAACAGATCCTCGATAAAGAATAGGAGGAAACATATGGCAGATATAAAAAATGAAATTCCTGATCAGGAATATGCCTATGGTTTTAATGATGGTGATGTTTCAGTTTTCAAGACTCCTAAAGGAATAAATGAAGAAATTGTTACTGAAATATCAAAAATTAAGAATGAACCAGAATGGATGCTTGAATATCGTCTAAAATCTTATCGCTGCTTTATGGAAAAGCCTATGCCAACTTGGGGCGTTAATTTAGACCGTATTGATTTTGATGAATATACTTATTACGTTCGTCCTAGTGATAAACAAACGAATAAATGGGAAGAAGTACCTGAAACAATTAAACAAACATTTAATAAATTAGGTATTCCTGAAGCAGAACAAAAGTATTTATCGGGAGTTAGTACTCAGTATGAATCAGAAGTTGTTTATCATAACATGTTAAAGGAAGTTACTGAAAAAGGTGTTATTTTCCTAGATATCGATAGTGGTTTACGTGAGTACCCGGAAATATTTAGAAAATATTTTGATACTGTTATTCCTTATAATGACAATAAATTTTCAGCTTTAAATGGAGCTGTTTGGTCTGGGGGATCTTTTATTTATGTACCGCCAGGAGTGAAATTAGATAAGCCACTACAATCTTATTTCAGAATCAATTCTGAGCAAATGGCACAATTTGAAAGAACTTTAATCATTGTTGATAAAGGAGCGGATATCCACTATGTTGAAGGGTGTACTGCACCAAGTTATTCTCGTGATTCTCTTCATGCTGGGGTTGTTGAAATTATTGTGGGTGAAGGAGCAAAATGCCGTTATACAACGATTCAAAACTGGTCTAACAACATTTTGAATTTAGTAACTCAGCGAGCAAAAGTATTTAAAAATGGGTCAATGGAATGGGTCGATGGAAATATTGGTAGTGCTGTAACTATGAAGTATCCAACTTGTGTGTTGATGGAAGAGGGAGCAAAAGGTTCTTGTATTACTATTGCTGTAGCGGGTGAGAATCAGATTATGGATTCAGGTTCAAAGATGATTCACTTAGCGCCTAATACATCAAGTAGTATTGTTTCTAAATCAGTTTCTCGCCGCGGTGGAAAAGTCAATTACCGGGGAATGGTACAGCATGGTGCTAAAGCTTATAATTCAAAAAGCAAGGTTGAATGTGATACGTTGATTTTAGATGACATTTCAACTAGTGATACAGTTCCGGTTAATTGGATGCGAAATAATGATTCTATTATTGAGCATGAGGCGACTGTCTCAAAAATTTCTGAAGAACAGCTTTTCTATTTAATGTCTCGTGGTTTAACAAAAAAAGAAGCAATGGAAATGATTGTAATGGGGTTCATTGAGCCGTTTGCTCGCGAATTACCAATGGAATATGCTGTTGAACTAAATCAATTAATTAAATTGGATTTTGGGGATCAGGGTATTGGATAAAAAAGTATTACGGAAACAATTGATTCAAGCAAGATTAGATTTAGATAGCGAAACTTATGCATCTAAATCTAATTTTATTGTTTCTAAATTAAAACAGCAACCTGAATTTATTGAGGCAAGAGCAATTGGAATCTATGTTTCTTTTAGACATGAAGTAGAAACAATCAGTTTGATTAAGGAAATAATTAATAATAAAATTGTCTGTGTTCCAAAAATTAGTGGTAAACAGATGGATTTTTATCAAATTAATTCAATCAATGAATTAAAGACAAGTAATTTTGGAATTTTAGAACCTAATAATAGTCATCCTGTTACTAAAGATAATCTTGATTTACTAATTGTACCAATGGTTGGCTACGATCAAAGTGGTAATCGATTAGGTTATGGCGGTGGTTATTATGACCGCTATTTAAGTGATTATTGTGGTAATGTAATTGGCTTGGCATTTAGTTTCCAAGAAGTTGCAAATTTACCAGTAGAACCATTTGATTTGCCGATTAAAAAGATTATTAATGAAAAATAATCACGGTTTTGTTATAATGGGGAATATAAAGTAGGGTGAAATTATGTCAAGAGAGAAAACATTAGTTAAAAATACGTTAATTATGGCGTTGGGGACTTTTCTGCCTCGGATTATTAATTTATTGACTACGCCAATTATTACTAGTGCAACTACTGATGCGCAGTATGGGCAATTAGATTTAGTTACAACGACGATTCTTTCATTTATTGTACCTTTATGTACGTTGCAAATTGAACAGGCTCTATTTAGATTTCTTGTTGATGCTAAAAGTGAAAAAGAACAACGGCGTGTCATTACTAACGGATATGTAATGATTTTTGGACTTATGGTGATTGCTGCGATTATTTGTCTGTTTGTGCCAATCAGCATGTTTGAAGGCAGTTTTAAGCTATTGATTATTGGATATATATGGATTGAGATTATTGCAACAACTTCTAGGTTTGTTTTAAGGGCTTTTTCCAAATATAAAGAGTACTCTATTTTGGCGGCGTTAGTTGTAATAGTCAACTTTGTTGTTGTCTCAGTTTGTTTATTGTGGCTAAAGACAGGGTATATTGGGGTTTTAATAGCATTAGTAGCTGCTGATGTAGTCGGCTTTATTTATGTACTATGCGTATGTAATATTTTTAAATTTTTTAATTTTAAATATTTTAGTAGCGAATATGCTCTTAAAATGCTTGGCTATGCATTACCGTTTGTACCTAATATGGTATCATGGTATATTAATCAATTGTCTGATCGATGGATTATTTCAATTTTTCTAGGGGCAGGGCCAAATGGAGTTTATGCCTTGGCTAATAAAATACCTTCGATTGTTAATATCTTATATCCGGCCTTTAATTTAGCTTGGACAGATTCGGCAACAAGGAGTGTAAATGATCCTGATAGTGGCAGGTATTATAATAGGATGTTTCGGATGTTGTTTTGCATTGTCTCAGCAGGTTCAGTTTTATTAGTGGCTGGATCACCGATCATCTTTGGAATTTTATGCCGTAATAAAGAATTATATAGTGCTTTCGATTATACCCCAACCTTAATTTTAGCTACATATTTTTATTGCTTCTCACAATTTTTTGGAAGTATTTATGTAGCTGTTAAAAGTGCTAAAAATATGTCGGTAACAACGACTATTGCAGCTATAATCAATATTATCATCAATTTAGGTTTGATTAATATTATTGGAGTACAGGCAGCTGTTCTTTCAACATTGGCTGCGAATTTATTTTTAGCGGGATATCGGTTCTTTGATTTGAATCGGCGCTATGTACGTTTAAAAATAAATAAACGTCTAACAGTGTTGACAATCGTAATTTTTATAATTAGTATGTCTTTAGCATGGTCGGGAGATAAAATTTTATGGATATTAAATATTGTTATTGCGCTTGGCTACGCATACTTTATTTCTGGTGATATTTTTATTGGAATGTTTAAAGCTGTTTTAAAGAAACGTTAATAGTAATAATGTTAAGATTTAATTATTTAGCAAAGTAATTAAATTTTAACATTTTTTTTATGTCCTTTTTTGTATAGTTAATATTAATGAATTGGGTTACAGGAGGATAATATGGAAGCATATCAAAAATCGTTTAAAGAGGTCCAGCAAGCACTAGGAGTCAGTGATAATGGATTAAGTCAAAAAGATGTAATTAAGCGTCAAACACGATATGGAAGAAATGAAATTATTGGTGAAAAGCGTCAAAGTGTTTGGGGAATCTTATTTGATCAGTTTAAAGATTTATTAGTAATAATCTTGATTTGTGCGGGTATTATTTCAGCTATTAGCGGAGAATTTGAAAGTACATTGGTCATCTTGGTTGTAATTACTTTAAATGCATTGCTAGGAACATTTCAAACTGTAAAAGCACAGAAATCTTTGGATAGTTTAAAAAAATTATCTATGCCAAAAATAAAGGTGTTGCGTGAAGGTAAATTAGTTGAAATTAAATCAAACGAATTGACAGTAGGTGATTTGGTATTTATCCAGGCTGGAGATGTAATTGCTGGTGATGGACGCTTAAAAGAAGCGAATAATCTTCAAGTTAATGAAAGTGCATTGACAGGTGAGTCAAATAGTGTCGAAAAGCAGTTAGTTGCAATAAATCATCAATGTACTATTGGAGATATGACAAATATGGTTTTTTCAGGAAGCTTAGTTACAAATGGAACAGGGCAATATATTGTTACAAACATTGGAATGAAAACGCAGTTAGGAAAGATTGCTGAGATGTTGAATGCAACTAAACAGCGTCGTACGCCATTACAAAAGACGTTAGATGAATTTTCAGTAAAATTGTCAATTGGCATTATTTCAATCTGTATTATTGTTTTGTTTATGGATGTCTTTATCGCAAAAGAACAATTGCTCGATGCTTTGATGATTGCAGTAGCATTAGCTGTTGCAGCGATTCCTGAGGCATTAGGATCAATTGTGACTATTGTTTTGTCGATTTCAACTCAAAAAATGGCTAAAGAAAATGCAATTATTAAAAATTTAAATGCTGTGGAAAGCCTTGGTTGTGTTTCAGTGATATGTTCAGATAAAACAGGAACATTAACCCAAAATAAAATGACAGCAGTCGATATATATACAAATCGGATGTTAATACAAGCAAATCGTTTAAATCATCATGAATATTGTCATAATATCTTATTAAAGGCTTTTGTTCTATGTAATAATGCTACTATTTCTAAAGCACAGAGTATTGGTGATCCAACAGAGATTGCCTTACTGGAATTATATCAAGATTATAATTATAAAAACGCATATCGATTGCAGACTAAACGTCAACAGGAATTGCCGTTTGATTCCACCCGAAAGCTGATGAGTGTTACTTCAAAGAATCATCTATACACTAAAGGAGCCCCAGATGTTTTATTAAAACGATGTAATCGAATATTAATAGATGGATATAAAGAAATTTTTACTAATAAAGATAAGCAGCGTATTATGGAACAAAATGATGCTTTGGCGCGCCAGGGAAAGCGTGTATTAGGATTTGCGTATAAAGAGTTTTATCGTAATACATTAGAAAAAAGGGATGAAAATGATTTAGTTTTTGTTGGTCTAGTATCTTTAATTGATCCTCCTCGCATTGAAAGCGCTCAGGCGGTCAAAGATTGCATTTTAGCAGGGATTAAACCAATCATGATAACTGGTGACCATGTTGTAACTGCGTGCAGTATTGCAAAGAAAATTGGTATTTTTAAGCAAGGTGATAAATGTTTAGAGGGAACTCAGTTAGATAAACTTACTGATCAGCAATTGCGGAATTACTTGCCACATGTATCTGTTTATGCGCGAGTTGCACCAGAACATAAAATTAGAATTGTTCAAGCTTGGCAAGCACGTGGAGCAATTGTTGCAATGACCGGTGATGGTGTTAATGATGCTCCGGCTTTGAAACAAAGTGATATTGGGGTAGCGATGGGAATTACGGGGAGTGAAGTTTCTAAGGATGCAGCTAGTATGATTCTGACAGATGATAACTTTGCAACTATCGTTAAAGCAATCATTACTGGCCGAAATGTATATACAAATATTAAAAATTCAATTATCTATCTTTTATCTGGGAATTTATCCGCAATAATTTGTGTTTTAGTTACATCATTTGCAATTTTACCAACTCCTTTTTTGCCGGTTCATTTACTATTTATTAACTTAATTACAGACTCTTTACCGGCCATTGCGATTGGGATGGAAAAGGGGAGTGATGAAATTCTAAAGCAAAAGCCACGGGGATCGGGCGATTCATTACTTAATAAAGAGACAATTTTACAAGTGAGTTTTGAAGGGATAATAATTTGTATTTTCACAATGTTAGCTTATTTTATTGGTTTACGCAGTGATGAATTGACTGCTTCATCAATGGCATTTGGAACACTTTGTTTGGCGCGACTATTGCATGGATTTAACTGTCGAAGTAACTTGCCACTATATAAAATTCCTGTAAATTATTATAGTGTTGGAGCTTTTGTAATTGGAGTATCATTATTAACATGGATTCTAATTTCTCCTAATTTTCATTCACTTTTTTCAATTAGTGAACTATCACTAAAACAATTAGCAATAATTTTTGTTTCTGCAGCATTTCCAAGTATTATTATCCAAATATATAAGATGGTTTCTTCGAGGTATAATTAGAAACAAAACTAAATATAATATATTGGTGGTTTAATGAAAAAACGATATATATTTATTGTAATTACCATTATTTTAGCAATTGTTATTCAAGTTCTTAGTGTTAATATTACTCCTGCATTAAAGAAGATTGCAGACAAAGAAATAAATCGGTTTTGTCAGATGGTAATCAACAATACCCCTTTTCCAGTTACATTAGACCATCAGGAACTGATCAAGATCAATCGTAATGGTGATGAAATTGCGACAATTAATTTTAATACGAGTTATGCTTCAAGTATTGGAGCTAAAATGGTTAATAAATTAGATGAATTGTTTGTAGCGATTGAAGAAGGAACATATAAAAAAACAGATAATTCTTTTTATCAACGTCGATTTCAAAAGATGAGTGACGAAGGTGGGGTAATCGCTTCTATTCCCATTGGAGCATTAACACAAAATCCTTTCTTAGCAGGTGTTGGACCTAAAATAAAACTTAAATATGAAACTATATCTGCGATTACTTGCTCAGTCGAAAAAGATGTTAAAAGCTACGGTGTGAATCATGTTATGGTTTCTTTGAAATTGGTTATTAAAATTAAGATGATGGTATTATTACCATTTTATAACGAGGAGTTTAATAAAGACTATGACTATCCATTAGTGATGGAAATTATTGAAGGGGAGGTGCCTAATTGGTATCAGAATTAGAAATTTTACAACGTTTTTATCAGATCTATCTAGAACAAGAAAGTGATTTCTTTAGTTTTCAAGGTAATTTTTATTATTTATGCAAGGTTAATAATTTTACTAGTGACTATCCATACTATGTAAATGCATTAGGACTAAATGGTTTCATGGTTGTTAATAACTGTTTTAATCGTCCTATCTCAATGGACTATATATTGTATACTTATCAAATCGAAGATTATCATTTTGAAATGTTTTTACAATATTCTTTGCGACCTTTAGATATTCAGGTTGAAGTTTTAAAAATTAAAGAAAGCTGGTGTGCAATTCTTGATGAAGCAAAGTGCAAGATTGGTAACTATGCTTCAAGAATCAGTCATTTTGAACATTTTGTAGTGCTGTCATATTACTATCAAGGTCTTGGAGAAGCCGCAATTAGCGTGTTAAATGAAATTAAAGAAACTAAGCTAGTTGCGGGGATAGAACACTTTAATATGATCGATAACTATGAGATGCTTTGCTGTCCAGCTAATTTAGTCATAGCTTCAAGAGTCAAGGATTTAGCCAGTAGCTATAAAAATAATTTGATTTCAGTTGAACAGTTAGAACAGTACATTCAGATTAGCGCTCTAACAGTAGATGAAATAATTTATCTCTATTCACGATTATTGTTTCCAAGTGAATTTATGCAGCTGGCAATCAATGATGATTGTAATGATGCACAAATAAAAAAAACACTTTTGAATATGTATCAAAATATAGATAATCAAAAAGCGTCTTTAGTAATTGCGTGGCAAATGTTAAATAAATATACTCGTTTACCCAAAATTGCCTGGTTATAAAAGCCAGGTAATTTTTAATAAAATAAAAAACCCACACTTAGTGTGAGCAATTTACTAATGGAGCGGGTGATGGGAATCGAACCCACGTAGTCAGCTTGGAAGGCTGAAGTTCTACCATTGAACTACACCCGCAATTTTTATGCATTAATATGATAGCACTATTTTTAAATGGTGACCCGCAGGCGATTCGAACGCCTGACCCTCTGATTAAAAGTCAG